>RFHM01000380.1 GCA_003696865.1 Acidobacteriota bacterium
GGCTTCTCCTGTGTGGCGAGCGACCTCTGGGGTAGCTGGCAATGTGAGCCTCCCCGCGGGCGAGCGACGGGGCTTCTCCAGATGAAGGGTGAATCTTCCCACTAGCTGAGAACTGACCGCTCCCCGCGGGCGAGCGACGGGGCGTCCCCGGGTGAGAGACGAACCCTCCCACTCCATGATGAACGCGCCCGGGGAAGATGGGTCATGCCGGAGCCCTATGACGCCACATCGATGGTTCCGGGCGAGTCCTTCGGGAAGGCGCAGCGCGAGGGGCCATCCGGTGTGACGTCGTTGTCACCCATCGTGGTGGGCGGAGAATCCCCCGAGCGCTTCCCGACCGCTCACCGTACCGATTGTGGGTAGAGGAGTTTCATGAGTCGATCTTTGACGCCGCCGGCTTGCTCGAAGGCCTGGTCCGCCTTCTTTCTCACCACGTCGAACTCCAGCGCGTGCCATCGTACTTTAGCCTCCGAAAGGACGGTTTTCGCCGCTTGCAGTTGGTGGGCTTCTTCGGTCACATCGAGCTTTTTCTCCTGACCGACTTCCAGCAAACGATCTGCCCAGACGAACATGCCATTGGCTCGATTCAACGCTTCCATGACCTGTTGGGCTCGTTCGGGAATCTCCGGATGCGGCGGCAAAGGTCCACCCACCGTGTTATGGCAGCGAGCGCACAGAGCAGCCACTTCCGTCGGACTCTGAACCACGGCGGCGGCCATATGTTCGTGACAGGTCGCGCAACTGGGGCCCATGTTGGATTCCTTCAGTTTCTGATAGTGGCGGCTCTCCACAAAGGAAGCGACCACTCGGGGATGACAGGCCTGACACGTCTCCGGAAGATGTGCCGGATGAACGCGACTCTCCGGATGATCGGCGGGGAAGACCCCCTGATGCGCTCGCTCGCGTTCATCGGTTGTCGGATCTCCTCCATGGCACTTCTCGCAACCCACGCCGTTGTCCCGGTGCAAGGACGTGTGCCAGTCATAATACTTGCTGCTCACCGACAGTGGAGCGGTGAGGCGAGAATGGCAGGTGACGCAGTGATTTTTGGAGAAAGCCGCTCCCTCCTGCTGAGCCTGGGATAGCGCGCTTCCATAAAGAATCGCCATGACCACAAGGCTCATGACACAGAGTGCCTCGAGTGTCTTGCTCATCATGCCCTCCCAATCAACGATTTCTCATTCGAAAATGGCCACAGATTGCACAGATGGGCTCAGATTCTTTTCTGTGATCATCGGTGAAATCTGTGGCTTGATGTTCATCTTCTCGCTGTGGCTCGGGCGCGCCATGACTCACTCCCTTGGTGAGATCCAGGATCGAGGAGGCGATGTCGCGCCCACGACGTATCTCTCGGTCGAGACCCGGACCCCATCGAGCCGGGCCCTCTTCCCGCGACGACACCCCCCATCGTCAGTACAGCAATCATCGTGCCACGAGGGAGGCCGGAGAGGTCTCCCCCTGATCCATTGCAATCCCGGGGGTTAGGGCGAGAGGGAAGAGAGCCGTGTGGAATGCTCGGCCTCGCCTTGGCGATTTCCCCCCGGACGAGTGGGCTATATCCCCCGGAAGCGATCCCACCGAGGTGAGCCCATCAACGATGAGGGAAGCGCCACCTGACGCTCCTCGGCCAATGCCCGTTCGAGGCCCATCGGATGGATGGGGCTCTCCTGGGCAGCATCCGGCTCCTGGTGATTGTCGCGTCTTCCGCGCGAGCTCATTCGAGAATGGAGGTGCGAAGGAGTTCGGTGAGCCGATGCACATCCTGATCGGGACGTTTCACTCTCCATCGGCGTGGGGGCGTCCGAAGGGTCTCTTGACACCGTCGGTCGGGTATGCCAGTATCTTGCCGGGGTATGAGAGTTCTGGTCATCGGATCGGGTGGGCGAGAACACGCCATCGTCTGGAAACTCCATCAGAGTCCCGCCATCTCCCGACTCCTCTGTGCGCCGGGCAATGCCGGCATCGCCGAATTGGCCGCGTGTTCATCGGTGAATGTGACCGATATCGATCGGCTCATCGAGCTGGCCGAAGCGGAGCGCATCGATCTCACATTCGTCGGCCCGGAAGCGCCGCTGGTCGCCGGCCTCGTCGATGCCTTTCAAGCGCGCGGATTGGCCATCGTGGGACCAACCCGAGCCGCCGCTCAATTGGAGGGTTCCAAGGTGTTGGCCAAAGAGTTCATGGCGCGACACGGCATCCCCACCGCTCCCTTCGTGGTCTGCGACTCGCCCCAGGCGGCACATCGGGTGATCGCTTCGGGTCGGTTCGGTTATCCCGTGGTGGTGAAAGCCGATGGTCTGGCCGCCGGCAAGGGCGTGACCGTGGCCGAGACGCGCGAGCAGGCCGAGCAGGCCATCGAGCGCACGATGGTCGAGAGAGCGTTCGGTGCGGCCGGCGAACGGGTGGTCATCGAGGAATGTCTGTTCGGACGCGAAGCGAGTTTCTTCCTGTTCACCGATGGCCAGACGATCGCGCCCATGCCCGCCGCCCAGGACTACAAGCGGGCCCTGGATGGTGACCGGGGACCGAACACCGGAGGGATGGGATCGATCTCGGCGCCGGAATTGATCGCTCGGGAGGTCTGGCAGGCGATTCTGGATACCATCGCCCGGCCCACGGTGGAAGCGATGAGCGCCGAAGGGCGGCCCTATCGTGGCGTCCTCTACATCGGGCTCATGCTCACGCAGGAGGGGCCGAAAGTGCTCGAATACAATGTGCGCCTGGGCGATCCCGAAGCTCAGGTCATTCTGCCTCGTCTGGAGACGGATCTGGTGGAGATCGGCCAGGCCATCGTCGCTGGAGAGCTGGACAGAATCCAACTCCGTTGGAGTTCCCGGGCGACGGCCTGCGTCATCGCCGCTTCCCGGGGATATCCGGGCCGGTATGAGAAGGGCTTCCCCATCAGCGGACTCGATGAGGTCGCCGCCATGCCCAACGTCGTCGTCTTTCACGCCGGGACGGCGCGCTCAGATGAAGGAGAGATCGTGACCAACGGCGGTCGCGTTCTGGGCGTCACCGCCTGGGACGCCACATTGCCGGACGCCATCAACCGCGCTTATCGCGCGCTCTCGCGCATTCACTTCCAGGGCATGCATTACCGCCGGGATATCGGGACGTGACGCAAGATCGCCTCCCGGCTCGCCGTCGTCGAACGGCGTCTCGTTCTTCCCCGTGGTGGACGCGCCGGTGAATTCTCATTTCTCCCTTCTTTCCTGCGCCCGGGTGTTTTATAATCGAGAGAAAATGTGGGAGGCTGACGATCATGTGGGAACGAATTAAGCGGTTATTTCGGGCCATCTTTGGCGGCATCCTGGAGCGGGCCGAAGATCCCGAGCTCATCCTTCAGCAGGTCATCCGCGACATGCGCGACAAGATCCCTCAGATGAACGAAAACGTAGCTCAGGTGATGGCCACGCAAAAGCTTCTGGAGAGGGAAGTGACCTCGCTGGAGAGGGAGATCCAGGAACTGGATGCCAAGATCCGCGCCGCCGTCAAACAAGGGCGCGACGATATCGCCACCACGTTCATCGGCGCCATGCAAGAGAAGCAGGCGGCTCTGGACCGATCGCGCCAGCAACTGGAATCGGCGCGAGCGGCGACCGAACAGGCCATTCGGTTTCGCGATAATTACCTCATGCAACTGAAAAAACGACAGGCCGAAGCGATGAAGCTCATCGCCGAACACCGGCGCGCGCGCATGCAAGAGCAACTGGCGCAAGCGATGGCCAGCTTCCAGGTGGGCGATGAGTCGGCCACCTTCGAGGAGATGCGCGATAAGATCGCTCAACGCATGGCCACCGCCGAAGCGAAAATGGAATTGAGCACCACGGGCGTGGAAGCCCAGATCACCGAGATCGAAAAAGAGGCCCTCTCCGTGCAGGTGCAGGATACGTTGCTCGCCTACAAACGGCAATTAGGTCTCCTTCCCGAAGAGGCGGCGCCCCCCTCACCGGCCCCCACGGTCGCCGAGGAAGCGCCCGCCCATCCGGAGAAGACATTGGGTCCATCGGAGAAAGAACGAGCCGAGTGAGGCAGAGCCATGGCCGAGAAGATCAATTATTATTGGGAGGCGTTCAAAGAACCGTTGAATCTCTGGCCCCTGTTGGGCATCCTCGTGGCCGCGGCGACTTACGCCGCCAATGGCTGGGAGATGGTGGGAGGCATCATTCTGGCCAGTGGATTGGGATTGGAAGCCCTCTATCTGAGCACCATTCCCTCCAGCGGATTCTACAAGCGCGTCGTGGAACGCCGTCGATTGCGCAAGTTGGCCGAACAGCGGCGTCGAGCGCGCGAGGAGCTGATCAAGAAATTCGATCCCCGGGAACGGGAAGCGGTCGAATATCTGCGCTGGTTGAAGGAACAAATCTACTCCAATTACAAGCGATTCACGCGATCCAAAGAGATCCCTCCGGACATCCGCACCCTGGATGCCATGTGGGAGCGGTTCGTCGATTTCCTCGATGTGTATCGCCGTTGCAAGAATCACCTGCGCGCTTTCAGTCGACAGGCCATCGAGAATCAGATCGCTCAGGCGGAACGGAATCTGCAAACCGCCGATGAGAAGACGCGCCGGGTGATCGAAAATAATCTGCAGATCCTGCGCGGCCGTCTGGCCGAATATGAGGGCATCCAGCGGGCCGTCAAGATGCTCGAAGCGCAACTGCAGTCCATCGAGAATTTCTTCGGCCTGGTCAATGACAAAGTGGTGACCATGTCTTCCATCGATAGCATTTCCTCCATCGACTTCAACTCCATCCTCTCCAGCATCGAGATGACGCGCTCGTTACTGGAAGAGACGGCGCCGATGATGGCCGCGCTGGACGCCCTGCAACGCGAGGAGTCGCCGCCGCTTCGACCCCAGGTGAGCGCCGAACAGCGATGAGTATGAGTCGACCCCAACCTTATCTCTCCGTGGCCGACATCGAGGCTTTGCCGCCTTGGGCCGGCCAGTTGGTGAAGAAGTACTACGCCGGCGAAGCGAGTCACTTCCTGCTACACCACAACGTCTATGATCTGGTGCCCGCCCGCGGGCAATATGTGGGATTGATGACCTTTCTTCGCCGGGAGCTGTTGGGGAATAAACACATCGTCATGTACGATCGCAGCCAGGGCATCACGTTCGGCTCGCCGGACGTCGAGCGACGCTTCCTGGCTCAATTGCGCGTGGCCGATCCGCTCATGTCGCGGGAATCGCTGAAGAAGCTCCCCAAAGATCCCGGGCGGGCGCTGCCGCTCATCGAGCATTATCTCTTCTCCGACGATCAGGTGGCGGTGATCATTCACTTCCTGGAGACGCTCATCCCGGCGGGCGAAATCGGCTATCTGGGAGGCGAGGACCGGAACAATCTGGTGGCGCTCCAGCGATGGATCACCAGTTCGCGGTTATTGAGCACGGATAACATCGTCATCCTCATCGCCGAAGCGCTGGCCGACGTCAATCCGCGAATCCGGGAGAATTCGCGCCTGGCGACGATCGAGATCCCCTATCCCGATGAACGAGAACGGCTCGCCTTCATTCGTCACTTCGAGCGGATGAATCCGGGGCTGACCATGGAGATGTCCGAAGAGCAGTTGGCTCAGCTCACCTCGGGGCTCAACTACGTGCATATCAATGGGCTCATGCGCAGCGCTCAACTGGAACCCGGGGGATTGACGTTCGAATCGGTGCGGTTGAAGAAGAAAGAGATCATCGAGTCCGAATGCGTCGGTCTCATCGAGTTCGTCACGCCGCAATACGGCCTGGAGAGCGTGGGAGGATTGACCGAGGCCAAAGCTTTCTTGCGCAGTATCGCCGAGACCATCAGGGAAGGGCGCACCGATGAAGCGCCGATGGGAATCTTGATCAGTGGTCCGGTAGGCACGGGGAAGACGTTTCTGGCCGAATGCTTCGCCAGGGATTGTGGTCTCAACGTGGTGGAGTTCAAAAATTTCCGGGAGAAATGGGTCGGTTCGACGGAAGCCAATCTGGAGAAGATCCTCAACATGCTGCGCACGTTGGCGCCCATCGTGGTGTTGATCGACGAGGCCGATGCCGCTCTGGGCACGCGCCGCAGTGATGGCGACAGCGGCGTCAGCGCGCGCGTCTTCTCCAAAATCGCCAGCGCCATGGGCGATACCCGCAATCGTGGGCGCATCCTCTGGGTGCTCATGACCTGTCGACCCGATCTGTTGCCCATCGACTTGAAGCGTCAGGGCCGCTGCGAGGAACATATCTCGCTCTTCTATCCGCAAACCGAACAG
The DNA here is from genome assembly GCA_003696865.1 of Acidobacteriota bacterium. Classification (GTDB taxonomy): domain Bacteria; phylum Acidobacteriota; class Blastocatellia; order HR10; family J050; genus J050. The sequence continues at coordinate 6,241 of RFHM01000380.1, forward strand.
GAGCGACTGGAGATCACCGAAGCCATGGTGCGCAAGAATCGGATCCAGCATCGTGTGACCGATTGGTCGCCCATCACGCGCTATCCGATGGACATTTCGGGCGCCGATATCGAATCGATGCTCATTCGCGCGCGCCGGGAAGCGCGGCGCAAGGGACGCGATGTCGTCACTCAGGAGGATCTGGAGGAGGTGGCCGCCGAGTTCATCCCCGCGCGCGATGAGCTGGAGCTGGAGTACCAGACGCTGGTCGCCGTTCTGGAGGCGACCTCGCGGGACATGATTCCACAGAAATATCGTCAGATTCCGCCCGCCGAGATCAGTCGTCGCGTCGAAGAATTGAAGGTGCTGGTCGAGCGGTGAGTCAGGCGCTCTGTCGAGCTGCGTCGTCGATTCCGTTCAAACTCGGTCCCGAGCGGGAATCCTTTTCGTCACCGAACTGACTCCCTCGAAAATCACCGCAGAGGCGCAGAGAACGCAAAGATTTTCCAACAGACCATTTTCATTCCTTCGGTGTGGTGTCCCAACACCCTGGGTGACTCCTTCGAGGATGGCCACAGATTCACAGATGGACAGAGATGATTTTTTCTTTCTGTGATCATCGGTGAAATCTGTGGCTTGATGTTCATCCCCGCGATGTGGTTCGGACGCGCCATGGGTGACTCCCTCGAAAATATAGGGATACAGGAGACCGCCTTGTATTACCCGGTTTTCGGCCTTCTTGGTGGATTCTACAAACAGCGGGGAAGATCGTTCCACTGGTCGAGGGTTAAAGGCTCGGCGTCTCATCATCAAAACCGTCCGCAGCGCTTGCGCTGGCGATAAAATTCGGTAGTCTTAATAAACCGCCGTTTGGAGGAGCACTCGCGACAATGGGGTTGGGACACGCGGTCGAACGTCGAAGGAGTCGCCCATGGCTTGGCGAGCCACATCGCGGAGATGAAAAGAGCCTGTTGGAAGGTCTTGGCGTTCTTTGCGCCTCTGCGGTGAGAAGGAGTCGCCCATGGCTTGGCGAGCCACATCGTGGGGATGAAAGGAGAGCGTCGGTCGTCCGTCGTCGGTCGTCCGTCGTCTATTTTCGAAGGAGAGCCCGTTGGAAGATCTTGGCGCTCTTTGCGCCTTTGCGGTGATTTTCGAAGGAGTCACTGTTCGGA
>RFHM01000381.1 GCA_003696865.1 Acidobacteriota bacterium
GCACTGGCTCAAGCGGCAACTCAAATGGATTTGACGCTCGATGAGCTCTTATCGCGAACGCGGTTGCTGTTGCACGGGACGACCGTGGGAATTAATGCGTTGCTCGAACTGAAGGGAGCCAAGACGGGACTCATTACCACACGTGGCCATGGCGATGCGTTGTTAATCATGCGGTCGGTGGGGCGATCGGCGGGACTGCCTATCGAGCGATTACTCCATGTGTCGCGCCATCGGAAGCCACCGCCTCTGATCCCTCGCTCGCTCATCAAGGAAGTGAGTGAGCGGATCGATTGGCGAGGTGAGATTTTCTTGCCCCTCAATCGCCAAGAGGCGCGTCAAGCCATTGAGGAGTTGCTCGCCGAGCGCGTGGAAGCCATTGCGATCTCGTTCCTTTGGGGATTCGTCAATCCCGTGCATGAGATCGCGGTTCGCGAGATGGTGAGCCAGATGGCCCCAGACGTGTACGTGACCTGTGCTCATGAGCTGATAGCCAAACCCGGCGAGTACGAACGGACGGCGGCCACGGCGATTAACTGTTTCATTGGTCCTCAGATGTCGGGTTACATTCGGCGCGTTCAACAGCGCGCACGGGCGCTTGGGTATAAGCGCCCCTTTTTGATCATGCAGGCCTCGGGCGGCGTGGCGACGGCCGATGAGATAACTCACAAGCCGTTATTCACGATCGGCTCAGGTCCAGCGGGTGGCTTGATAGGGGCCCACTATCTGGCCGGCGTGCTCGGCCACACCAACGTGATTGCCACCGATGTGGGGGGGACCAGCTTCGATGTGGGCATTATCAGCCAGGGACGACCGCTGATGGCTTCGGAGACGACCGTTAATCAATATACCTTCTTCATGCCTCGGCTGGATATCGAATCCATCGGCTCGGGAGGCGGTTCGATCATCTGGATCGATCCGTTAAGTCAGACGATGAAGGTAGGACCGGAATCAGCCGGTGCCGATCCAGGACCGGCATGTTACGGGCGAGGGAATCCCCGGCCGACGATCACCGATGCCGACGTCGTGCTCGGGTACTACAATCCGGACAATTTCCTAGGGGGTGCCTTGCGGCTGGATCGCGAAGCCGCCCTGCAGGCGATGCGCACGGTGGCTGAGCCCCTGAGGATGGATGTCGTTGAAGCGGCCGCCGGAGCGACTCAGATTGCCGAGTTCCAGATGGCCGAGCTCATGCGACAGATGACCGTGCAGCGTGGACTCGATCCTCGAGAGTTCGTCGTCTACGCCTATGGGGGAGCTGGCGGCGCTCATGCTGCGGCCTACGCGCGCGAATTGGGGTGCCAGACGGTCATCATCCCTTTGGGATCGATCGCCTCCACCTGGTCGGCCTTTGGCATTCAGTCGGCCGACATCCTGCACGTCTACGAGACGTCCGAACTGCTCATCGCTCCTTTCGATGTCGAACGTCTCAACCAGATCTTCGGTCAGCTAGAGTCTCGCGCTCGAGAACAGTTGCGAGAGGATCAGATCCCGGATGATCGGATAGAGTTGCAACGCTTTGTGGAAATGAAGTTTCGCCTCCAGATTCATCGCATCGAGATCCCCGTTCCTGGAGGGACGCTGACGGATCGAGATATGGAGGCGTTGGAAGCGACGTTCGTGCAGACGTACGAGTCGCTTTATGGTCAGGGCTCAGCCTTCACCGAGGCTGGCATGGAGATCGGCGTCCTGCGGGTCATGGCCAGGGGGAAGATCGCTGTTCCTCCCATCAATCCACCCGCGCGGTTGGCTCGAGAGGCTCTCGTGGGTCGACGTCAGGTCTACTGGCGCGAGTATAGCGGTCATCGATCAACGGCCATCTACGATGGTACGCGTCTCCAACCGCATACCATTATCGAGGGACCGGCCATCGTCGAGATGCCTGTGACGACCATTGTCGTGCGGCCTTATACAGTCGGGCGGATGGACGCCTACGGGAACTTCGTCATTGAGTTAGGAGCGAGATAGGAGGCTTCTCTCCATGGCCACCCATCGAGATACGATGACCGATATCCGTTGGGATGGGCGGCAATATCCGTACATCCCCCAGGAGCCGTTGCAAATTGATCCGGGATTGAAGTTGCATGCGGAGACGGCCGAGTCCATCGATCCCATCACGTATGAGGTGATTCGACATGCGATGTGGAACATCAACGTCGAGCATGGGCACACCATCATGAAGGTCTCGGGATCGCCCATTTGTGCCTATGGGCATGACTTCAATCCCTGTTTGCTCGACGAGCGTGGGAATTTCATCTTCTTTGGACCGTTCCTTCAATATCTGTCTTCGGCCACGAGTTCGGCCGTCAAGTGGACGTTGGAATATCGGTCCGGGAATCCGGGGATCGAGGATGGCGACATGTTCCTCACAAATGATCCCTGGATTGGGGCGACTCACCAGTTGGATGTGACACTCATCGCTCCCGTATTCTGGCAAGGCGAACTCTTCTGCTGGGTCGGTAATACACTCCATCAGTGGGATTTGGGAGGGACATCGCCTGGGGGATTCAACCCTGTGGCCCAAGATGTTTACTGGGAGGCTGGGTGCATCCCTCCGATCAAGATCGTCGAGCGCGGACGCTTGCGCAAAGATATAGAAGAAGAATATACACGTCGATCCCGTATGCCCGAACTCGTCGCCCTGGATCTGCGGGCCGAAATCGCCGGATGCTATGTGGCTCGAGAGCGCATCAAGCAATTGATCGATCGTTATGGTGCGGCCATCGTCAAAGGGGTGATGCGCAAGCTTCAGGATGATTCCGAACGGGCATTTGTCCGTCGATTGCACACGATTCCGGATGGGACGTGGCGTGAGGTGGGATGGATCGAACTGGCCCATCCCGAAGATCGACATATCTATCGAAATTGCTTGACCCTCACTAAGCGCGGTGATCGTCTCATCTTTTCCAATCAAGGGACTGATCCTCAGGCGGGGACGCTCAACAGTACAATGATCGCTTGGAAAGGGGCAATCGCTTCTATGGTCTCGGCTCAGATGCTTTTCGATCAAATGTTCGTCGTCGAGGGGGCTTATCGGCACATGGAGTTCGTCGCCGAACCTGGGACGATCACCTGTGCCACCTTCCCCGCCGCCGTCAGTGCTGCGCCGGCCTTGACATTGCTCCAGACGATCGCTTTGGCCGGGTTGGTTATTTCCAAGATGTTGGCCTGCTCAAGTGATGAGCAGTTGCGCACGGAGGTTCAGAGCTGTATGGGAGCCCCCATGTATCCGATCGCCGCTATCAGTGGCATCAATCAACGCGGTGCTCCATACGCGTCTTTCCTCCTCGATCCGGTGGGAGCTGCCTTAGCCGGGCTCTCCTGGCGGGATGGCGTTGACACTGGTGGCTGGCCCTGGGACTTGCAGAGTACCATGCCCAATGTCGAGGATAATGAGTGGTTCTATCCCGTCCTCTATCTCTGGCGGCGCGAATTGCCCGATTCGGGAGGAGCGGGGAAATTCCGGGGCGGCAATGCCGCCGAACTGGCGTTCATCCCACGCGGGACGGATCGGATCACTTTGTTCACGGCGACGGGACATTGCGCCGTGCCGGGGCCGGGGCTCTTCGGAGGGTATCCAACATCGACGACGCGTTATACATTAGTGCGCGGAGCTCGCGTCGGTCAGCGTGCTAAGATCTCGGGGCAATGGCCCATGGAGCGTCAGCATTTGGAAGGCCGGGTCGAATATCTTCCCCCGAAGGCGTTTGGGGTCGTTCTGCATCCTGACGATGTCTTCATTATGTCGTGGGCCTCGGCGGGTGGTTATGGAGATCCGTTGGAGCGTGATCCCCAACGCGTGGCGGTCGATGTTCAGCAGGGGAATGTTACCCAACAGTGGGCACGTAGAGCTTACGGAGTCGTTTTGACCGAGGAGGGAGACGTCAACTGGACGGAGACCGAGCGCCTCCGTGATCGAATGCGCCGACAGCGAGTGGGCAAGCCTGATTCGGCGATGCGGGTGGATGGGACGAATGGACGGATGGTGGCCGAAGGGTTAGAGGTTATGGGAGGATACCTCTATTGTCGTCGATGCGGGCATCGCCTCTCGCCGCTGAGCGAGAACTATAAGCTTCACTGCTGTCGAAAGAACATGCCCGTTCAGGAAGCGAATCGGTACATCCTCGATCCCCGTACGTACCTCGATGACGACGTTGAGTTCCGTCATTTCTATTGCCCCAGGTGCGGTCTGCTCATAGAGACGGAGATTGCCCGACCGGCCGACGATCCGCTCTGGGATATCCAACTCGCCAAAGTGAATGAGTAAACTCCGCCGCGCATCGGTCTCCTCTTTTCGGAGAACGATCGTTCCGAAAACGGAGAGGGGTTTGCGATGAATATCGGATTGATTCCCTATCGCAATGCCAAGCGATACCCCCATAAAGAGGCCTTGGTCGATGCCAATGTGGGGAAGCGCATCACCTGGAAGGAGTTTAATCGCCGTATCAACCATTTAGCACACGCTTTCCTTGCCTATGGCTTAAAGAAGGGGGATCGAGTGGCTATCTATTCGAAGAATTGCATTGAATATTTGGAAATTTTCTTCGCTGGTGCCAAGACGGGCATCATCATTCAACCGCTGAATTGGCGCTTCACGCCCGAGGAGATTGCCTATACGATCAACGATGGGGGTCCACGAGTGGTCATCGTTCACGACGAATACGTCGATGCTCTTACTTCCATTCGTTCTCGGCTTTCCTCGGTGGAGTTGGCCATTGGCCTTGGCCATCAGAAGCTCGACGTGACTTACGAAGAGTTTCTCAACCGAGGCCGTCCCGAGGAGCCCGAGACGATCACCGAGGTGCAAGATGACGATGTCTACTTCATCTGTTATACGGGCGGGACCACCGGCATTGCTAAGGGCGTGATGCTGACGCACAAGAATGCGCTGACCACGATCTTCAACATGACTGTGGCCGAGCGCATTCGACACGAGGACGTTTATCTCATCCTTGGGCAGATGTTTCACGTTGCCGTCCTCCTACCACATGGATATCTCTTTCATGGGGCGAAAGTCGTGGTTCTCAACTTCGAACCACGCCGGACATTAGAAGTAATTGAACGGGAACGCGTAACCAGTTTCCTGGCCATCTCCACCATGTTAAACTACCTGTTGGACGTCCCCGATTTCAACCGTTTCGATCTGAGTAGTTTGCGGTTGATCAGCTATGGGGGTGGCCCGGTGGGCGTAGCCACGCTCATGCGCGCGATGGAGCGTTTCCCTGGTGTCGGATTTCTTCAATATATGGGCCAAACAGAATTAGCCATCATGTGTGCCTGGCTGAGTCCGGAAGATCATGTACGTGCCCTGGAGCAGAAAAACTATCGATTGCTCGAATCTTGCGGGCGAGAGGCCATCCTGTGCGATGTGCGAATCGTCGACGAACAGGGAAACGATGTGCCTAAGGACGGGAGGACAGTAGGCGAGATGATCACCCGCGGCGATAATGTGATGAAAGGTTATTGGAATATGCCTGAGCTCACTGCTGAGACCGTACGTCAGGGTTGGTGCTATATGGGCGACATGGCGACTTGGGATGAGGAAGGGTATATGTATGTCGTGGATCGAAAAAAGGACATGATCGTATCGGGGGGAGAGAACATCTACAGCACCGTAGTTGAAGAGGCCATCTATAAGCATCCAGCAGTCAAAGAGTGTGCCGTTATCGGCGTACCCCACCCGGTGTATGGAGAGACGGTCAAGGCGATCGTAGTGCTCAGGGAAGGATGCACAGCGACGGCAGAGGAAATCATCAATGTGTGTCGCCAACACCTGGCCAGCTATATGAAACCAACATCGGTGGATTTCGTCGACGAGTTGCCCAAGGCACCTACGGGGAAGGTGTTAAAACGCGTACTGCGAGAGAAATATTGGGCGGGACACAAACGTCGGGTTGGTGGTGTATGATGACTCGGGAGCTCTCGAAAAGTCCGAGCGAGAGGCTGAGGGTTCCTGGGTGCGTGGTGAGATTCACTACAGAGAGTGGAATGATGAAGATTGGTCACGGAGAAATCACTTCGGGTAAGGGATGTACTGGGGTGCTCCGTGTGGTACAGAGCATTCAAGACGTTCTCGAGTTGATGCAGGGAGATCTGTCGGAGACTATCGTGTTGACAACCTCCGCTTCGGCTACAACCCTTACTCCCATTTTCCCCAAAATTAAGGGAATTATCTGCACGGCGGGCGGACCGACTTCTCACTTGGCCATCGTCGCCCGGGAATTTGGCTTGCCGTGCGTCATGGGGAGTGAGATTCACTATGACGGCCAACTCGATGGTCAACGTGTTTCCTTCAATGATGAGGGTGAGATTTTCCTGGCGAGTCATGAGTAGGCGGCGGACCAAGATTTATATTAACCTGAGCTTTCCCCAGTTGGCTGCTAAGTATGCGGTCCTTCCTGTAGATGGCGTCGGCCTCATGCGGGCCGAATTTTTTGCCCTTTCGCTTGGTAAACATCCACGCCAATTGTTAGCCGAGGGGGGGAGTGCGGCGTTTATTGAATGCTTCTCCACTGGATTAAAGAAAGTGGCCGAGGCTTTTTGGCCCCGACCGATCATTTATCGAACGTTGGATCTTAAGTCGAATGAATACCGGGGACTCATCGGTGGAGAGCAGTTTGAAGAGGAAGAAGAAAACCCCATGCTTGGTCTTCGTGGGTGTAGTCGCTATGTGAGGGATCCTGAATGCTTCCGACTCGAACTTCAGGCAATTAAACGGGCACGAGAAGCGGGATATAGTAATATTCGGTTGATGCTTCCTTTTGTTCGGTTCCCGCGCGAATTGGAACACTGTCGTAGGCTCATCGAAGAAGAAGGATTGTTGACCGACGGAATGGAGTTATGGATGATGGCCGAGGTACCATCGAATGTTTTTTTGATAGAGAAATTTCTACCGCTGGTATCCGGCGTATCCATTGGATCGAATGATTTAACGCAATTAATCCTCGGTATTGACAGAGATAACCGGAAATTGGCGGCGGAGTTTGATGAACGGGATGAGGCTGTGATGCTCGCCATGAGGCAAATTGTTCGAACCTGTCGGGCCTGTGGGAAGCCCGTATCAATTTGTGGAAATGCTCCTTCGAAGTATCCCGAACTGGCCGCGAAGTTAATCGAATGGGGAATCACATCGCTTTCTGTTTTCCCAGAGGTTTTCGAGCGGACAGTTGATATTGTTGAAGGAATCGAAGCTCAGCTCACATCTGGCTGAAGAGAGTTAGCATGTTCAAGCTGCGCGAACAAGATGAGTACATTCATCCTATTGGAGACGACCCCGCCTGGCGTGAGGCCGTATATTTTGATTGTTATGATCCAGAGACGGGCTTGGGGGCGCTAGGATATATGGGAGTACATCCGCGGTTGGAGATCGGTGATCAAATATTTGCTCTGTGGAAAGGGGATGTGCTCGTGGCAAAGTTCACTCGTTGGGATTTTAATATCCCTAGTGATATTGGTGAAGAGAGGTTCTCATTTGGGCCTCTTCAATATTCTCCACGAGTCCCATTCCAGGAATGCGATTGGAGGTATGATGATGGATACTGCCGGTTGGATATAACGTTTCGGGCCATTCATCAGCCGTATTCTTGGTGGGAATCCCATCAGATGTTCGCTCGAACCAACAGCCATCATTATGAACAACAGGGAACCTATAGGGGGACAGTTCGGATCGGCACTCAGACCTATACTGTGCATGGAGTGGGGACGCGTGATCACGCTTGGGGATGGGGGGTCCGAGAAAGGATCAAACGGTGGATCTGGACTTCGGGGCAGTTCCATGATGGATTGGCTTTCAACGCGTTTCACCTCACGTTAGAAGCCAATCACGACGTCTTGTTTGGATACATCTTTCGGGGCCGAGAAAATGTTCCATTGAAACGGTCAGTGCTCAATCTCAAATATGACGACAAGTGGAAAAGACCCGACCGAATAGGCATCCACTTGGTCGATGACAGTGGAGCCCATCTCATTGTCGAAGGTCGAATCATCAACGTATTTGATATTTCATATCAAGAGCGAAACAAAAAGGGATTCCATTTCTTTTGCTTCACCGAATACACGTGTGGCGTATTAAGGGGATACGGCCAGAGCAATTATTACTATGTGAATGATTCCCTCCGTCCTCTCTCCTGGGAGATCACGAGTTAGATATATAGCCCTTCTGAGGAAATCCCCCCTCCTTTTCACCCTCCGCGAAAACGCGACCTTCCGAAAATCCCCTCGACGTCGACCATCCTGTAACCAATCTCCTTTTCTTACGTATTGTCCATCCGTAGCCTACTATAGCGAGATTATTAGCCCCTGGTTAAGGTGGCTGCCAGCATTGATGGTTGTCGGATGGACATGTACATTCCATGACAGACTATATTTCTCGTTATCTGGTGGAGGCGGTAGCCGAGATTATGGTGGTCGTGGTGACGACCATTGATGCGACTGATGGCCAGGTCTTGCCCAAGTTGCTGGAACAAGTGGAAGATCTGATCGAGCGGGTCAGTGGCCACGGGGCGTATGACTAGCGTCCCGGCACTGAGGCGATCCAGGCGCGGGCGGTCATTCCGCCTCAGAAAAGCATCGGCATCGGGCCACACGGTGATGGCAATCCGCACCCCATCCGCGCGACCGGAACCGGCGGCGCATTCTGAAGATGGGACGCCAACGATGGAAATACGAGAGCGGCTATTACTTGACTACTTGGTCTTGTTGGTCTTGAGGAGAATTGCGTCTGATAAAGGTTAATCACCACTCACCGCACAACGCTACCACCAGACAGACAAAACCACCACTCCCACCCAGCGCCCTGATCATCAATACCTGTTCAGTGTCCGACCGCATATCAAAGCAATAATGACCGCGGCGCTCGTGTTCCTGATTGCTGCTCGGATGATGATCGAGAGCACTCCAAGCC
>RFHM01000382.1 GCA_003696865.1 Acidobacteriota bacterium
GCGCCCACCCAGAGAATGGCATGGAGGATGGTTCGTTTGTTCATAGTGACCTCCCTAGGTAATTGTTGACCGGTTATCTCCGGCACTCCATGTTCACGTGCCCAACCACCTTACTTCACTGTTGCCGTTTCTCTCACCCTTCCAAACCGCCCTAATTATACAACAAGGGATGCTATAGGCGAAGGGTTTATTTGCGTCCGCCGTGAAGGTCCTTTATTCTCGCAGGGGTGAGGCATCTCGCTGTCTCTGCTCCCGGATGTGGTTCACCATCAGCGATGAGCTGGCCGACGATCTACTCCAGAGCGATGTTGTCGATGAGGCGAGCGCGGCCTATGGTGACGGCAATGGCCATGAGGGCCGGAGAATCCCCTATGGTGGCCAGGGGTTCGAGGGTCTCCCGATCGACGACACCCAGATAATCGATCCGGATGGACGGCTCCGGTTCCAGTTGTTCCCGGACGCTCTCCATGAGGTTCGCCGCGTCGCGTTCGCCGGCGCCGAACAGGACCTGAGCTTTCTCCAGCGCCTTGTAAATCAACGCCGCCGCCCGCCGCTCCTGCTCCGACATGGCGGAAAGCCCCCGGCACGCCGCGATGCCATCCCGTTCACGGACGATGGGGAGGGTCACAACCTGGCAGGGAATATGCAAATCGCTCACCAGTCGCCTGGTCACCGCGACGAGCTGAGGGTCCTTCTGGCCGAGGCAGAGAATCTCCGGCGCGGTGACCTGCAGCAGGGCGGTGAGGGCCGTTGACGCCCGAACATAATAACCGGGCCACAATGGGCTGAATAAACGCTCGGTCAATCCTCGTACGACGACTTCGGTGGCCGCCGTCGCCGGGCAGAACTCGTCCAGGGGAGGCGCGAAGACGTAGTTGACGCCCGTCGAGATCAATAACTCGACGTCGTGGGTGAGGGTGGCCGACAATCGCTTTTCGCCGCCTTCCCGGGGCACCCCTTTGGCCAAGGGAAGAATGGACACGATGGCGACATCGGCCAGACGCATGGCGTGCCGAACCAGGGCCAGATGACCGTCATGGAGGTGTCCTCGCGTGGGGACGAGAGCGATGCGCGTGCGCTCGCCGCGAAGTCGATGGGCGAGATGCTGCATGCGGGCGACGTTCCTGATGACTTCCATAGAGCGGTGGCTATTATAGAGAAAATCCTCGCGGATGGAAAATCTTTTTCATGGTCCTCCAGGAGCGGTATAAGGACGAACCCGAGCCTCGTCGGGAACCGAGGCCAGAAGTTCGGTCATGGTTCGCCCCAGAATCGGATGTTTTCGGTCGGGCGCGAGTTCGCAGAGCGGGACGAGGACGAATCGCCTCAGGTGCAATCGTGGATGGGGAATGGCCAGGTGACGCCCGTCGCGCTCCTCATCGATGATGAGGTCGTCGTAGAGCAGGATATCGAGATCGATGGTGCGTGGGCCCTTGGGCACCGATCTCACGCGCCCGAGCCGGTGCTCGATCGTCAAGCAGGCGTCCAGTAGGGCGAAGGGAGCGAGGGCACATCGGATGAGGAGCACTTGATTCAAAAACCAGGGTTGATCGGGGAGATCGACCGGTTCCGTCTCGTAGACGGATGAGGTCCGCTCGACAGTGACCCATTCGGAGAGCGCTTCCCGGGCGGCCGCCAAATGACGCAGACGGTCCCCGAGATTTGATCCCAGACCAATGAATGCGGTATGCTCACTCATGCGCAAAGCCTACGCCTCTGGACGCGCGGGCGTCAAGCCGGAGAGCGATGAACGAACCAGTGAAGACGGTGACCATTAGTGGGCGCGCCGAGACGCGACTCCGCGCCGGGCACCTTTGGGTTTTCTCCGGCGACGTGGTGGACGCCCGCGACGTGGAGAACGGCGCCATCGTTCGGATCAGAAATCGGCGCGGCGATCTTCTGGGATATGCGCTCTACAGCCAGCACTCGAACATCACCTTGCGGTGGATTGCCGATCGTCGAGAACGCATCGATCGGACGTTCTGGCGACAACGGTTGATGGCTGCCGAGGCGTTTCGTCAACGGGTCGTCTCGGACACCGATGCCTTTCGCCTCGTGTTCGGCGAGAGCGATCTGCTCCCTTCGTTGATCATCGATCGTTATGGGAGGTGCTTCGTCATACAAACGTTGACGCCGGGCATGGACGCGCTGAAGTCGCTCTGGGTCGATCTGTTGGTGGAATTGTACCAGCCATCCGCCATCATCGCGCGAAACGATGTCAAAGCTCGCCAACTGGAGGGATTGTCGCTGGAAAAAGGCGTGCTCTACGGCTCGACGCCGGAAAACGTCGAGGTGACGATCAACGGCATCCGGTTTCGCGTCGATCTCCTCGGAGGACAAAAGACGGGCACTTTCCTCGATCAGAGGGAAAATTATCGCGCCGCTCGGCGATGGGCGCGAGGCCGGGGCCTGGATGGTTTCTGTTATACCGGTGGATTCGCCCTCCATATGGCGTCGGCCTGCCAATCGGTCGTCGCCGTCGATACCTCCACGGAGGCGCTCGACCAGGGGAAACACAACGCGGCGCTCAATGGGATCGAGAGCATTGAATTCGTCGAGGCCAATGTGTTCGACTTCCTCCGGGATCGGGTCAGGGCCAAGGATCGTTTCGACATCATCGTCCTGGACCCTCCGGCGTTCGCCAAAAGCCGGGCCGCCCTGGAGGGCGCCCTCCGCGGCTATAAGGAGATCAACCTTCGCGCGCTTCGACTGTTGGCGCCCGGTGGCATTCTGATCACCTGCAGCTGCTCCTATCACCTCAGCGAGAGCATGTTTCTCGATATCCTCGTGGCCGCGGCTGCCGATACGCACCGTCGTCTTCGCCTGTTGGAGAAGCGCACGCAAGCGCGAGATCATCCCATCTTGTTGAGCATGCCGGAGACGCATTATCTGAAGTGTTTCGTTCTTCAAGTCATGTGATGGCGTCGAGTGGGAGAGACGTGGCCTGTCCGCACCGCGATGCGGATGCTGAGCCAACCTCTCTCGGTCGAAACCAAACCTCACTCATTTTCAGGGTGAGCGAGAAAATCACTCATGTGTAACAACACGCCACCACAAAAACGTTGTAGCGCGAGTTGGCCACTCGCGCCACACGTATGCTCAGGGGAATCGCTCATGTGCCCAAGCGCTCACCAGGAAGGATGAAAAGGCACAATTGATCGGTTCATCAGTGAGTCTGTGCAAGATCTGTTTTCACAGGGACAAAAGTGGTGTAGCGCGAGTTGGCCACCACACTTATTTTCCGAGGAGAAACGGTGTATAATAAGGTGGTGAACGCCAGCCAGTGGGAGGTGAAGCGGAGATGAAAGATCACATCCTGCGCTCGGGAATAGTGGCCGCCACTCTGTTCGTTCTGTCCGCAGCGACGGTCGGCGCACAATCGGCTCATCAGGTCGTGGTCGGCGAAGGCGTCACCGTGCGGTTGGCGCTGCAGACGCCGCTCAGTTCCAAATTGAATGAAGTCGGCGATCCCGTCCGAGCCGTGCTGTATGACGATCTCTACGTTGATGGTCATCTCGTCTTGAAGCGGGGAACGGAGTTTCTCGGTCGCGTGACGCACGTCAAACCGGCTCGTCGCGGTCAGAGACAGGCCGAAATGGCCGTCGTCTTCGATCGGGTGAAGACGAGCTACGGATTGGAAGAAATCGCCACCCGCATCACGGCCATCGACGATTATGCCCGTGACCGCAAGTTGAAAGGGGATGGTGAAGGCGTCGTCCGTGGAGGGCACAGCGCCGGTCGGACGGTGGGCAACGTATTGCGTGGCGCGCGCCTTGGCGCCTATGGTGGGACGGCGGCCATTCTGATCGGGCAGAGCCGGGGAGCGGCTCGCGCCGGAGGTATCGCTATCGTCGGCGGCATGGCGGGAGGAGTGTTGTTGACCAAAGGGTCCGAGATCCGGCTCTCTCCGGGAACCATTCTGCGGGTGCGGTTCGAACGCCCCATCGCGCTTCCCGTCATGGACCGTTCCGGGGAATCGGAGATTGGCAATCGCTGATCCGCATCCAACGCGCATTGGGGCATCGACCGAAGCCCGTCCGTGTGAGCTCTCAGGCATCACCGATCGCATGGACGTCACCGTCGATAAGCTCGTCTATGGCGGGTATGGGCTGGCTCGCCATCGAGGAGAAGTCGTCTTCATCCCGTTCGCCGCTCCCGGCGATCGTCTGGCGGTTCGACCGGTGGAGCGGAAGAAAGGAATCATCTTCGCCCGCATCGAACGCGTTCTCGAACCATCCCCGGTTCGTCAATCGCCTCGCTGTCCTCATTTCCAGATCTGCGGTGGGTGCCAGTTTCAACATCTGACGGCGGCGGCCGAGCGAGAGGCCAAATCTCAGTTCGTCCGGGAGTCGCTCGGTCGGCTGGGAGGCATCGATTGGCCTCATGAGATCCCGCTCGTCTCCGGCCCCGAATACGAGTATCGCTTGAGGACGCAACTGAAGATCGCCGTTCATGACGATCGAGTGGAGGTGGGATATTTCAAGCCGGCATCGCACGACCTCTGCCCCATCGACGCTTGCCCGTTGCTCAGTCCCGCGCTCAATGAGGCATTGAGTCGGTTGCGGCAACTTCCTGCCAGATCCTTTCGCGGTGTGAAGACCATCGACCTCGTGGAAGGAGACGGCGGCCGGGTGGCCACCCATCCAGTGATGACTCCCTGGTCGGTTGAGGGCGTGACTGTGTCGGTTGGCGAATGGACGTATCATGTCGATGCCCGGTCGTTCTTTCAGGTGAATCGATTTCTGCTGGAAGACTTATTGAACCTCGCCGTGGGGAGCGGGACGCGCGGAGAGGGAGTCGTCGATCTGTATTGTGGGGTGGGCTTTTTCAGTCTCCCTCTGGCGCGAACCTTCGATCGCGTCATCGGCGTGGAGAGCGACGCCCACTCGGTGCGCCGAGCCAGAGAGAATGCGCGGCGACATGGTCTGGAGAACATCGAGTTCGTCGTCTCGTCGGTGGAGGGATGGTTGGAGCGAAACCAGGGAGCGCGGAATATCGATCGCGTGCTGATCGATCCGCCGCGATCGGGGCTCTCCAGAAGAATCGTTCGTGGAATCGTCGGCTTGGGTCCCTCGATGGTCACTTACGTCTCTTGTAATCCGACGACGCTGGCCCGCGATCTCAACTGGTTCCAGCAGGGAGGCTATCAGCTCTCGTCGCTGGTGGCCATCGACCTTTTCCCTCAGACCTTTCATATCGAGACGGTGGCCCACCTCGTGCGCCGTTGACAGGGCAGTCGGTTTTAGCTAAAACCTGTCGGTTATGAAAGTACTGGTCACGGATCCTATCGCCCCGAGAGGCATCGATCTGCTGGTCGATGCTGGACTGGTTGTCGATCAGAAAGGGAAACTCTCAGAATCCGAACTCATCGATGTCATCGCCGATTATGATGCGCTCATCGTTCGCAGTGGCACCAAAGTCACCGCCGGAGTGATCAAGGCGGCCCATCGGCTTCGGGTCGTCGGGCGCGCCGGCGCCGGCGTGGATAACATTGACGTAGAGGCGGCGACCAACAAAGGCATCCTGGTGATGAATACGCCGGGCGGCAATAGTGTCAGCGTCGCCGAGCACACGCTCGGTCTCATGCTGGCGTTGGCCCGGCAACTGGTCCACGCCGATCAATCGATGAAACAGGGTCGGTGGGAGAAAAAGCGGTTCCTGGGCAGGGAATTGAGAGGGAAGACCCTGGGATTGATCGGATTGGGAAAGGTCGGTCAGGAAGTCGCTCGCCGAGCGGCCTACATGGGCATGCGCGTCATCGCCTTCGATCCCTACATCTCCGAGCGATTGGCGTCGGATCTCGATGTGCGATTGGTCGATCTGGACGAACTCTACCGAACGGCCGATATCATCTCGCTCCACGCTTCGCTGAATCAAGCCACGCGTCGGATGATCAATCGTGACAGCCTCGATCGGATGAAGCGAGGGGTCTACATCATCAATTGCGCGCGAGGAGAGTTGATCGACGAAGAAGCCTTACTGGAGGCTCTGGAGTCGGGACGCGTGGCCGGCGCGGGGCTGGATGTGTTTCAGAACGAGCCCTCGCCCGATCCGCGCCTGGTGGGCCATCCCCGAGTCATCGCCACGCCGCATATTGCCGCCTCGACTCTGGAAGCGCAGGAACTGGTCGGCGTCGTCATCGCCGAACAGATCAGGGATTATCTGCTCGATGGGCAGATTCGCAATGCGGTCAACTTCCCGGCCATCCCTCCGGACGAATTCAATCGATTGGCCGTCTATCTGGATCTCGGCGAGAAGCTCGGGCGCTTCATCTCTCAAGTGGCGCACGTGCGGTTGAATGAGATCGGCATACGCTATTATGGGGAGCTGGCCTCGCTCAATAGTTACCCCGTCTCCAATGCCGTGCTCTGTGGCGTCTTCAAGCCGATGCTCGGCGACGACGTCAATCTGATCAATGCGCGCCGCGTGGCCGAAGAACGCCATGTGACGGTCATCGAGACGAGGAGTAGTCGGGAGCGAAACTTCTCCAATCTCATCAGCGTCCAGTTGCGGGATGGTCAGGGGGGCGTCGATTGGGTGGAGGGAACGGTCCTCCATCAAGGCCAGCTTCGCCTGGTCTCCATCGACGGACTCGACCTGGAAGTGCCCTTCTCGCGGTATATGCTCCTCATTCGAAATCAGGATGTCCCCGGCGTCATTGGGCGGATCGGGACGATCCTCGGCAATGCCCAGATCAATATCGCCAGCTTTGCCCTCGGTCGTCAGCCCGACCAGCGAGAAGCCATTGGTATCCTCACCGTCGATTCTCCCATCCCCGATGACGTGCTCCAGGAGATTCGGCGATCGGCGGGCATCAGGGAAGTGCGCTTTGTGACCCTGGACTGATGGCGGGCTGAGGAAGCAGATGGAGGTGATCGCATGTGGAGGTGTAGAGTGGTTCTGTCGGTGGTGGCCGTCGGAGCGATGGTGTGGCCGATGGCCGAGCCGTCGCGGGCGGGCGGGGCAGTCACGCTCCTCGGTCAATCGGAGACGGGAGCGCCTCGTAATACCGATCTCATCGTCGGTGGAAACGTCGCCTACGTGGGGGAGTTCTCATCCGAAGGGCGCGTGGCCATCATCGATGTGAGTGATCCCACGGCGCCGAACCTGTTGGCCGTTTATCAGTCGCCGGTCCGTTCGGCCACGCTGGATCTGAAGCTGAAGGGGGACATCCTGTTCGTCGCTCAGCAGACGGGCGGAGTGGCGGTGGTCGATGTCTCCGATCCATCCCATCCGCGGACGGTGACTTTCATCCGCGACCGGTTCACCCGGGGAGGGATTCACAATCTGTTCGTCGCCGGAGATTATCTGTACATGTGTGCTCAGGGGAGCGGCGACCTGTTGATCGTGGACATCTCCGATCCACGAAGACCGCGATTGCGCGCCGTCCACAGTCCTGCGGTGGGATACGCTCACGATGTCACCGTCGTCGGCGATATCGCCTATCTGGCCAATCTGGGTTCTCGAGAGCCGGTGGAGCGATTTGGCGTGTTCCAGTTGTTGGATGTGAGTGATCCCCGTCGACCGCGGGTCATGGCCGAACACGCGTATGCGGGTGGTTTCTGTCACAACATCTGGCCGTCGCCCGATGGACGATATGTAGCCACGACCGATGAGCTCTGTGATGGTGGGCACCTGCGGATTTTCGATATCGGCGATCTGGATGATATCCGGCAGGTCGGGGAGTATATCGCGCCCGGGGGCGAGTCGGCTTCGGTGCACAATGCCGTGTGGGTCGGTGAGATGATTTACATGGCCTATTACACCGAGGGGTTGCAGGTGGTCGATGTCTCCGATCCGGCGCATCCCCGGCTGGTGGGATCTTTCGAGACCTGGGATGGGCGGACGACGCTGGGATCGTGTTTTGGAGGCGCGTGGGGAGTTGTGCCTGAGGATCTCGGTGACGGGCGCACTCGGGTCTATTTGAGCGACATCACCACCGGGCTCTGGATCTTCGACGTCGTGGTGGAGTAACATAC
>RFHM01000383.1 GCA_003696865.1 Acidobacteriota bacterium
ATCATGTGGAAGGTGGGGCATTCGCGCATCAAGGCGAAAATAAAAGAAGAGAATGCGGCCATCGCCGGCGAAATGAGTGGTCATATCTTTTTCGCCGATCGCTACTTCGGCTACGATGACGCCATTTATGCTGGCGCCCGCTTGCTGGAGATCCTGTCCCATACCGATCGACCGCTCTCGGCGCTTCTGGCCGACGTGCCGCCAACCGTCTCCACGCCCGAAATCCGCGTCGAGTGCCCGGATGAGAAAAAATTCCAGGTCGTCGAACAATTGGCCGCTGCCTTCAAGAAAGATCATCGGGTGATCGATATCGATGGCGCGCGCATCCTGTTCGATGGTGGCTGGGGATTGGTGCGGGCATCGAACACCCAGCCGGCGCTGGTTCTCCGCTTCGAGGCCGAGAGCGAGGAGCGCCTCAAGGAGATTCGTCGCCTCGTCGAGGAAAAGCTTCGAAAACTCATTGGCGGCGATGAGTCATGCTCATCGCCATCGTAGATGAGCGCGCCCCTCTGAGCGCTTCGGGAGCGAGAAGCACAACCGCGATCCATGGGCTCACCATGGCCGTTGGACGTGGAACTCGAGCGATCGCAGAGACGAGGGCCTTTGACGCTCTCTGCGATCATTATTTGGGGAGGAACGTATGAAGAGAATCAAACAAATCATCGAGCCGCGACAGGAGATCTACTTCGTCAATGTCGGGGATTCGGTGCGTCGGGTCGCCCAGCGAATGAAGCAGTGGAACGTGCGCGCCGTCACCGTCATGGATGGAGAGAGGGTCGCCGGGATCGTCTCCGAATGGGATTTTCTCACCAAAGTGGTCGCCGATGGCCGCGATCCGGAACGGACTCCCGTGGCTACGATTATGACCCCCGATCCCATGACGACGACTCCGGAGGCGACTTATGCCGAATGTCTGGTGACCATGCTGGAAAATGATTTCCAGCATCTCGTCGTGGTCACCCCGGAAGGCGAATTGCGAGGCACGGTCGCCCTCGGCGATCTGTTGAAAATCGATAAGCGCGAACGCGATGAAGTGATTCGCTTTTACCAGGCGATGTTCAGTAGTCACCGTTGAATTTCTGTGTTCAGTCTATCCTGTGGCCAACTCCACCCGCTCCGCCATCATGAAGGTGGGGACGCGGGGCGCTCGCTCGCCGCTCCATCCCATGGCGATGATGGCCTCTGATCCGAGGGTTGACGTGAGATGATCGATCGGCGTCAAGGCGCCCCATACCTCCCGCTGCTCCCGGCGTTGAGCATCGTGACGGGCCCAGCGGCGCGGGGCAATTCCACCGAACGATGGGAGGCTGAGGCCGGGGTCCTCTCTCTGAGAGATCAGACGGGATGCCGGTCTGGACAGTCGCGGTCTTGTGGTGGGGGGTGAGCGTATCGGTTCATCGGCGACGCCGGTTTCATTCGCCTTTCTCTTTGTGTTATAGTTACACGGATGTTGAGAAACGAGGCACGAAGGATGACCAGACGACACTCTTTGCTCATTGTTTTGACCCTGCTGGTGACGTTCCTGGCCGGCGCTTTATTGATCGCTCATGCGCTCGGCGGGGCGACCTCGACGCCATGGCGCGTGGAGCGCGAATTTCAACAGGCCTTGATGATCGCCAGGACGCATTACGCCGGGAAGGTGGATGTCGTTCGCGTCACTCGCTCGGCGATTCAAGGCATGCTCAGCGCATTGGATCCTCACTCCAATTATCTCGATCCCAAAGACTACGCCGAGTTGCGACACGAACAGGAGAGCCGCATCTATGGCATTGGCGTGACCATCAACCGCCGGAACGGTCGCGTACACATTCTCTCGGTCATCCCTGGAGGGCCGGCCGATGGCGCGGGATTGCGATATGGTGATGCCATCATCGCCGTCGACGGAAAATCAGCGGTAGATTGGAGTACCGCCGAAGTCGCCAGGAACGTTCGTGGGGAGCGCAACACCTACGTCACCTTGACTATCGAGCGGGTAGGAGAGCGCAAGCCGCTCACCTTTCGCATTCGTCGAGGTCCGGTTCCTCTGCCCAGCATCAGCAATGCTTTCATGATCCGACCGGGCGTCGGGTATATCGGGCTCACCAGAGGATTTCAGGGGACGACCATCGATGAATTGAACGAGGCCATTCGTCGGTTGAAGCAGCAAGGCATGCATGAACTGATCCTGGATCTCCGGTATAATCCCGGCGGTCTTCTCACCCAAGCGGTTCAAGTGGCCGGGCGATTCCTCCAACCCGGCGAAGAGATCGTCTCGGTGCGCGGTCGTCGGCGCCCGCGTCCACCCTATCGGGTTCCCGAGCGCCTGTTCTCCTACGAGCACGATGACTTTCCTCTGGTCGTCCTCATCAATCGTGCCTCGGCGTCGGCATCGGAGATCGTGGCCGGCGCCCTTCAGGATCACGATCGCGCTCTGATCGTCGGCGAGCCCAGCTTCGGCAAAGGTCTCGTACAGACCGTCTATCCCATCATGCAAGGTGCCGGCGGCGCCATCACGTTGACCACCGCTCGCTACTATACGCCGTCCGGGCGTTCCATCCAGCGCGATTATTCGCATATGTCCAACTACGAATACTACGATCGGGAGCGTGAGCAGAGGAATCACCACCGACCCGGCGATAAGACGACCACCGACGCCGGACGACCGGTCTATGGCGGTGGGGGCATCGAACCCGATGTCTACATTCCCACGCCCGAGGACCCCGTTCGAGCGCGGGTGTTCGGCGCTGCCTTCGAATTCGTGCGGTATCTGGTCGCCGGGCAGATCAAAGGGTTCTCCCAGTTTCGCGTCATTCGGCCGCAGAAACCCGCTTCGGATACCGATCTCCACGTTCAGATTGACGATGCTTTGCTGGATGCTTTCCGTCGCTTCGTTCGCCGGCGACCCGACTTCCGGCTGAGCCCGCAGGAGTTGGAGCAGCATATCGAGTATGCCCGCAATCGTATCCAGGAGGAAGTGGTCACCGCTCGATATGGCATGGACGCCGGATCGCGCGTGGCTCTGGAACATGACGAGCAGTTGCTGGCCGCGATTAAAACGCTTCCTCAGGCTAAAGAGCTGGTTGAGAATTTGCGTCATTCAAAAAATAAACGATTCTAGTCCCCGCCGGTGGCGCGGCAGCCATATGGCGGCGCTGAGCGTGCTGGTCATCTGGTCGATCGGCATCGCCATGGCCTCGACCGCCCACCCACCGGAGGAATCTCTGACCGATATTCTGCGACGATTGGAGCGAAAATTCGCCAGGTTGCGCTCGCTCACAGCTCAGTTCGATCATATTTATCAAGCCCCTGGCATGCGGCTGTTTCATGAATCGGGGCACGTTTGGCTGCGCCGCCCTCGCTACATGCGCTGGGAATATACCCATCCGGAAGTCAAACTGTTCGTCTCTGACGGAAAGATGGTCTATTTGTACGTGCCCGCCGATCGCCAGGTGGTGCGTCAAAAACTCTCCCAGGTTGACGATCTGCGCGCCGCTTTCATCTTCGTCCTCGGCCGGAGCCACCTCCGGGAATATTTCACGCGGATCGCTTTGAACCCGAAAAGCGAGCGTCCCGTGGAAGCGGGCGATGTCGTTCTCCAGTTCACCCCCAAGCCGCGGTATGCCGCTTTCGCCGAATTGATCGTGGAAGTCGAGCCGTCGACCTTGACGCTGCGGCGCGTCTCGATCATCGAAATCGGCGGAGCGCGATCCGATTTTCTCTTCTCTCACGTGCGAGAGAACGTTCCCATTTCCCTGGATAAGTTTCGCTTCACTATTCCATCCAACGTTCACGTGTTGGGGAATCGATGATAGCGCTGCAGAGACCATCTTACCGGGAATCGCCGATCGGCTTCGATCCATCGGGGGCGATGAGTGCACGGCACACCGGCATGATGAGGAACGAGCGATGGGAAAATGATGACGGTGCATCTGACCCTCGACTCTCGGAATGTCCACCTCCCACATCCGGGATGATGGTCTGTGAACCACACATCGGTGAAGATCATGTACGTTGATGTCGCTCTGCCGCTGCATGTCGATCAGACGTTCACTTACCGCCTTCCGCCGGACGTCTAATCGGTCGCTCAGGTGGGCGCGCGGGTCGTCGTTCCCTTGGGCAAGAAAGCATTGACCGGCTACATCGTCGGTCTCCACGACTCCCTCGATCCTCATTTGACCGAGCGCCAGGTCAAAGACGTTCTCCATCTGGTGGATCGGGAGCCGCTCGTCGCTCCCTCTATTCTGGAGTTGACCCGATGGCTGGCCGAATTCTATTTCGCCTCCTGGGGCGAAGCCATTCGCGCCGCGCTTCCTGCGGGATTGGCCGTGGCCTCGGAGACCTATTTCACCATCACGCCCGCCGGTCGAGCGGCGCTGGCCAATATGTCATCGGCTCGACGGAAACGTTCGTACCGGGCGCAGGCGCTCCACATGCTCTCAGAGCAAGAGTCGATCCCATTGACCACCTGGCAGAAGAGATTCGGTAAATCCCGCTGTCAGGCGATCGTTCGCGCCCTGGAAGCCGCCGGATATATCGAGCGCCATTTCGGCGTGGGAGAGCCACACGTCAAGCCCAAGCGGCAAAACGTCGCTCGTCTCCGGCCCGAGTGGATGGTCATAGAGGCCGCGAGCCAGCGACCATTGACCGAAAAACAACGTCGCGTCATCGAGGTGCTCAAAGCGGCCGCCACTCCTCTCCCGCTCGGAGAACTCGCCGATCGCGCCAACGCCGGTCCCTCGGTCATTCGAACGCTGGAGAAGCGCGGATTCATCGAAATTTTCGCTCAACACGTCCGGCGAGATCCGCTCGGCCATATTCGAGTGGAACCGCCCGAATGGTTCGACCTCACCGAACGGCAGAAGATGGCCTTGGAGCGCATCGAGGCCAAGCTCCACGACGGGACTTACGCCGCCTTCTTGCTTCACGGTGTGACCGGGAGTGGAAAGACGGAAGTGTATATTCGCGCCATGCACGCTGCGTTGCGGCGAGGGAAGACGGCGCTCATGCTCGTGCCCGAAATCGCCCTCACCCCGATGTTCAGTCGTCGACTGCGGTCTCATTTCGGTGAGCGGGTAGCGCTGCTCCATTCCTCGCTCTCGGAAGGTCAGCGATTCGACGAGTGGAGTCGCATCCGCCAGGGGCAGGCTCAGGTGGTCATCGGAACGCGATCGGCCGTGTTCGCGCCGTTGCCTCATCTGGGATTGATCGTCGTCGATGAAGAACACGATACCTCGTATAAGCAGGATGAATCTCCGCGATATCATGGTCGAGATACGGCCATCATGCGGGCCTACCGGGAGAACGCCGTGGTCATCCTGGGGAGCGCGACGCCGTCACTGGAGAGTTACCACAATGCCCACATCGGCAAGTACACCTATCTGCAATTGGGCGAGCGCATCGGCGGACGGCCGCTGGCCGAAGTGCAGTTGGTGGATATGCGCGAAGTTTTCGCCCGACGCGGCAAGCCGTCGGTGTTCTCCGATGAACTCGTTCGAGCTCTTCAGGAAACCATCGCGCGCGGCGAACAGGCCATCATTCTGCTCAATCGTCGCGGTTTCGCTCCACTGGTCATGTGTCGTCGCTGTGGCTTGAAGCTCCAATGCATCAATTGTGATGTGACCATGACCTATCATCGGAAGACGGACGAACTCCTCTGCCACTACTGTAATCATCGTGCGCCCATCCCGCGCCGATGTGAAGTGTGCAGCGGCGAATTCATCTTCCTCGCCGGCGTGGGCACCGAGCAGGTGGAGGCGCGGCTCCAGAAGATGTTTCCCGAGATGGTCATTGCGCGTATGGATCGGGACGCCATGCGTCGGCGGGGGAGCTACGAGCAGGTGATGACCGCGTTCGCCTCCGGTTCGATTCACACGCTGGTCGGAACGCAAATGATCGCCAAGGGGCATGATTTCCCCAATGTCACGCTGGTAGGTGTCATTTCAGTGGATGCGGCATTGGGATTGCCCGATTTTCGCGCCGCCGAGCACACCTTTCAACTGCTCACTCAGGTGGCCGGACGAGCCGGTCGCGGCGAGGTTCCCGGGCGGGTCATCATCCAAACCTACTATCCCGAACACTATGTCCTCCGCTGCGCCCAGGCTCAGGACTACGAGGCATTTTATCAGCAGGAGATTCACTACCGTCAACAACATCATTATCCTCCCTTCACCACGCTCATTCTCGCCCTGGTTCGTCATCGCCGATGGGATCGCGCTCGCGCTCTGGCCGATGAGTTCGCCCGGCGATTGCGTGCCATCGCCAATCAGCAGGACATGCGCATCCTCGGTCCGGCGCCAGCGCCACTGGCTCGGCTGCGAGGCGAGTACCGGATACACATCATCATCAAGACGCGGCGGCGAAGCCTGGCGCGAGATGTCGTGGAGACGGCGCTGCGGCGGATGCGACAAGCCCGCCATGACACTCGGGCCATCACGATCGATGTTGATCCCGTAGAGATGATGTGAGAGTGAGGATGCGACGCGGCGCTCCTCGCTCCGAGCCGGACGCCCTGCTTTCTCGCCGGTCGGGCGACGGAGTTCAGCTCCAGGGTCTCCTGACGTCAGCTCGTCAGCCGACACCCATCATCCCAGTGCATGTCTCGGGAGCCGCCACCCATCGCTCAACGCATTGGTCGTCGCCGGTTCTTTCATCGAGCGCGCCGGAAGTGCTATAATCCAATTCTCTCTCTGCGGGCAGGGAAGAGACCGTGGGAAGATATATGAGAGCAATCCGATCAGCGATCGCGACCCCGATCCCGAATGGAAGCCCGCTCATTTGATCCTGGCGTTATGGGGAGATGATGAAATGTTTGAATCACCAGAATTATCGCAAGCCAAAGCTTCCCGAAATCGCGCCCTGATGATCGTTGGCCTCGCCGTCGTCGTCTTCGTGGCCATCATCGCGGCGGTGCTCTTCTACTTGAGTCAGCACAGGGCTGTCCAGCAGGCATCGGCAATGATGCCCTATCGAGCGGGGACTCCGCAATTCGAATCCTATAAGCGTTTCATTGAGATCGAACAGCGCGAGCCGGAAGCGGCCAGCAACTTGCTCGGTCAGGTTCAGGCCGTGGCTCGGGCGTATGTGCGAAATCGAGGGAATCGCACCATCGTGCTGCTCGAACTCCGGGGCGTGGCCTATGATGCGGACGGGAACGAAATCGCCTATCGATTAGCGCGACCCATTCCCAAGCTCCGTCCACAATTGGCTCCGGGAGAGTCCATGGCCGTCCAGGTGAACATCGATACCATTCCCGCCGGCGCCAATCCTTATGCGGCCAGAGTCGAGTTGAACGGTCTCCGGCTCAAGGAATCCGAGCCGTGAACGTCGCGGGGAATGAGCCGTTCCTCTATATGGGCCTGATATGGCGGGAGGACTTCGGCCAGTTCCAAGGGGCGAAGAGGAGGTGAAATCTCGTCGTCGGATGGGGGAGGAGGCATGAACTACGAAGAGGACAAGAGACATGAAGCGATGGCATGAGCGCGGGCGTCCCTGGTATTTCCCCGCCGTTCTTTTTGCGGCGGCCATTCTGATTTTCGCCCAAGGGTATTACATCTATCACCGGAGCGTCGGCCCCACCGATGGCCTCCTCTGGACGCAGAATGGTCTCATCGTCAGCGTAGATCCTGACGGTCCGGGCGCTCGGGCGGGATTGAGACCGGGCGACCGCATCGTCGCTTTGGATGGCATCTCCCGACCTCAGGCCCTGCGACGCCAGTTGATCGCCATCACCGACACCTACCGGATTGGAGATCGTCATCGAGTGATCGTCGAACGCCAGGGGAGGCAGGTGTCGGCAGAGTTCGTCATCGATTCCAATTATCGTGGCTGGCCTCATTTTTTCGCCCGATTGTTCGGGAATGTAGTGGCTCTCGCTTTCCTGGCCGTCGGGGTGGGCGTGTTCTTACTCAAACCTCGTGACCGACAAGTGGTTCTCTTCTGTTTGGCGTTCGCCGCCGTCTCTACTTTTTTCGGGAACATCTCGCCCGTGTATCTGCGGCGACTCCCTCTGTCATTGGGGAATCTCATCTGGGGAGTGCAGCTCGTGTTGAGCGTTTTCGCCTTGCCCCTCATGCTTCACTTTTTTCTCACCTTCCCGCAACCCGTTGGATGGGTCAAGCGCTGGCCTCGACTGACCGCCTGGATCTATCTCCCATTCCTCCTCCTCCTCCCCTTGGCTGTATTGAGTACGCTCCCTTTGTTCCTGGACGTGACCATCGACCCTCAGTTGAGGAGGGGGCTGTTGCGCATCTCTTCGGCCATCCCCATCGGGTTCCTGATCGTGTTTTATCTCCTGGCCGGGATGATGGCCTTGATGGTGAGCTATCGTAAGATGCGTTCGCCCGATCATAAACGGCGCATGCGCGTGATCATGGCGGGCACCGTCATGGGATTCGCCGCCTATCTGATGAGCACGAGGTTGTATTCCTGGGAATCGGTCAGCAGTGGCTGGGAAGTGCTGTTGGGATCACTGGTGTTGTTCGTTCCCCTCTCCTTCGCTTATGCCATCATCCGGCATCGTCTCTTCGACTTGCGGCTCGTCGTCCGCCAGAGCCTCCGATATGCTTTGGCCCGGCATGTGCTGTTCGCCGCTTTGATCAGTCCATTAGCTTTGCTGGTCATTGACGCTCTGGCCGCCTCGGAACATGTCATCCTTCAATACATCCGGCAGGAACTCCCTCGAATCGGGTTGTACCTCGTGGTCGGGGCGGCGCTCATCGTCGTTCATCGACCGCTGATGAACTGGTTGGATCGGCGATTTTTTCGCGAGGCCTACGACGCCCAGAAGGTTCTCTCAGAGCTGGCCGAGCGGATCGGTTTGATCGTCGACGTCGATGAGTTGACCAGCTTCGTCCTCAACCAGATCAACGATTCGCTTCACATCAAGCAGGGAGCGTTGCTGCTCAGAGAGCCCGGTGGAGATCGATTCCATCCCGTTCACTCGTTGGGAGACCTCCCCGATCCCCCACCGATAGGAGCCCATTCCCTTCTCATCGAGCAGTTGGCGCAGAGACCGGGGCGACCACTGGAATTGAGCGCGGAGGGAAAAGCCGGGTGGCTCGGTCAACTCACGCCCGAAGAGCGAGCCTTCTTCCGGGCGGCGGTCATCGACCTCGTCATCCCCCTGCGCGTGTCTCAGAACATCATGGGATTGATGTTGCTCGGCGAGAAATTATCCGAGGAGCCTTATTCCCGAGAGGATAAAGAATTGCTCATGACCGTGGCGGCGCAAACGGCGCTGGGCATCGAACGAGCGAGATTATCCCAACGAATGGCCGAGGAAGAGAAGCTCAAGCGGGAGCTGGAAATCGCTCAGGAGGTTCAAGCGCGCTTGTTCCC
>RFHM01000384.1 GCA_003696865.1 Acidobacteriota bacterium
GAACTGGCATCCCTCTACCGAACTGCCCTGCAGTTCAAATTTCGCCCCGATGGCGCGCCCAATGGACCGTTTGACCGAACCCGGTTACGCGGTTTGGGAGAGCGGTGGGGGGCCGTTTTCCTCTACGTCGAACGTCATCGAACCGGGCGCGCCTGGTCGACGCTCTGGGATTACGTGCGCTGGTCTGGACTGCGGGAGCCGGAACAACACACCCCCATCAAGCTCGTACGCAATATCCTGCGGAATAGACAGCTCGGCCTCTGGTCATGGCGATATCCCCGCGAGCAACTCTATCGTCGCCTCCCCGTTCTGCTCGGCCTGACCGACGTCTCAGTCTCCGATTGGGCGACGGAGACAGCGCAATTTCTGGATATCTGGCGACAATTCAACTGAGGTCCATCGATGATGCATCTCCAGCAACAATTCAGTCGAGCGCTGGGCCTCCCGCTCACCTCGTTGCACCTCATCAAAGAGAATGCCTATTGTTTCATCTATCAGGCTCATCTGGAGGGCCAGCCGGTCATCGTGAAAAAATACAAAGGCGCCGATCCCCACCTGGCTGAAATGGAAGCTCGAGCGATCGACTTCTACCACCAGATCGCACGGCATCATCAAGACCTCATCGATTCTCGCACCATCGCCTTCAATCGAGAGAACAACATCCTCTGCATCCAATACGTCCCCGGCGAGTGTTTCAGCCGATTGCTTTACCGCAGCATAGTGGATCGGCGTCGCCGCCAGCGCGCATTGCGCATCATGACCATCCTGGGAGAGTTCCTGCGGGATCTCTATGAAACGACTCGCCAACCGGGAGCCGATACGGACGCTTTCATCTTCGAGTACTTCCATTATTGCTCGCGCCGGCTGGAAACGCTTCCCGTGTTAGGACCGCTCTTCTTCCCGGGAATAGTCGCCGACGCCGAGCGACTCTCGCACGCCTTCCGCCGGGCCGGCGTTGCCCCATCCTTCATTCATGGAGATTTCGTGTTCAAGAACATCCACGTCCTGGGGGAGCGCGTTGGCCTCATCGATTTCGCCAACACCAACGCGCGCAGTCACGTGCTGAACGACGTGTATAATCTGCGACTGGCGCTGGATAACATGCTCCTTCCCGCTTCGTTCAAGGCGGCCCTGCTCGGGCATTTCTTCGACGGCTTGGGGGCACACGCTTTCCCAGAAATCGCCCATCGGTTTTACTACGAGTATCATCGTCGCCGCTGGCTCATGCTGAAGATCCGAAGTCGTCATCCGTTGGATTGGCTTCAAGCCTGGCGCGGATTGTTTGGCTTCGCCCGCCCCTTCACGCCGCGGCTCGTCTTTCAATCATGATGGGTCCATGCGCTCATCCGGCGAGCGAACTCCTCAATCTCTGTGGGTACGTTGCCTTCATCAACGTGCGCCTTGGCGATCTGATATGGATCGCTTTCTGGTTCGTCGGCGTCCCATTCGTCGCGGCCACGCTCTTCGCTCAACCGCGTTGGCGACGACCACTGCTCGCCCTCCTCGTGTTCAGCACCTGCCACATCAAGAAGCCTTTTTATATGGAATTATTCTTCGAACCATACCGAGGGGTAGACCGTGGATTCGGCGTGACGATTCCCGACATCCTCTTCTTCGGCTTCTTGATCTATGTTCTGCTCGGCGGCACCCGTTCCAAGATCATCTGGTGGCCCTACAATACCGCCTTGTGGATGCTCCTCGTCCTCATCTCGGTCATATCGCTCACCGGGAGCCAGATCCCCTATTACGGATTGTTCACCATTCACAAATTCATTCGCGGATGGATTCTTTATTGGGTCATCGTCAATCTCGTGAGGGAAAAAGAGGATATCGAAGCCGTTCTCAATGGCCTCATCGCCGCCGTGCTCTTCCAAGGTGCCGTCGTCCTGTTCGACAAATACGTGACGCACACGGTGGTCAATCGCTCGGTGGGAAGCTTTCCCCATCCCAACTCGCTGGCCATGTACATCGATCTCATCATCCCCACCTTGCTGGCCCTGTTTCTGGCCGGCGTGCAATCCAAGTGGAAGGGGCATCTGACCGCACTCGCCATTCTCCTCGGAATGGTGTGCGTGATCTTCACCAAATCGCGAGCCGCCCTGGTGATTATGATGGGAGCGTTAGGCCTGGTGACGGGCGTTTCAGTCCTCATCAAACCAACGCCTCGCAAGTTCGGTGTCATCGCCGCCGGGTTGGCCGTGGTGACCGTCATTGGTGCTCTGGCTGCGCCTCGCATCATGCGCCGGTTCCAGAAGGCGCCCAAAGAATCGGAACAGACGCGCATCTATTTCAATCATGCGGCGCGGGCCATGGCCGATGAGCACCTATTCGGCGTGGGCATCAACGCCTATTCCTGGATGCTCGGTCACAGCAAATATTACTGGTATGTTTATCCCGATAAGCTGGAAGACGAGAATCTGGACTTGGATGAATTCAGAGCGAGTAAACAGGGAGCCAGCCGCCTGGGGACGGCACACCACATTTACTATCTCTTCGCCGCCGAGACGGGCTGGCTGGGAATGTGGGTGTTCATTCTCTACATCTTGCGATTTTACGTCCATAACGTAGTGCTGTTTTTCAAAGCGCGCGACGATTACTACCGGGCTATTCTATTGGGGTTGCTGGCCGGCTTCGCCACGCTTCACCTGCAGGGACTGCTGGAGTGGATCTTCCGGCAGACGCAAGTGTTTTACCTGTTTTTCATCCTCTCCGGCCTCATGGTCGCCATTGGACCGCACGTGCGGCGTCGGCCGAGACGACGGGAGGTGACCGGTTGGTCTGCTCAGCCGGCCTCTGCATAGCGACTGAGAGGGAACCCAGCGAGAGAGGATCATTTCACCATGGAGAATCAAGACTATGAGATTCATGAACAAGGTGGTGCTCATCATTCGGCTTTGTATCTCTCTGATGTTCATTGCCGCCGGTCTCACCATCTGGGGGATTCTGTTGCACGTGCTCCAGACGGGCGATCAATCGCGCGAACTCATCACCATCCTGAGTTTCATGGGCACGGCTTTCTTCGGAGTCGGCCTGGGGTCCACCTGGTGGGTGCTGCGACAGATGCGCGCCGTGCGGCGGCGCGCGATTTTACGGAGACAGCATCCTGAGAGTCCCTGGTTATGGCGAGACGATTGGGCGCGAGGTCGGATTCGATCCAGCGCCACATCAACCATGATGATCGTGTGGCCCGCCGCGCTGCTTTGGAACGGCCTCACCTTCGTGACCATGAGCATGGCCTGGGACGATCTGAGTCGGGATCTGTTTCAGCGGAAGAATCCCATGGCCCTGATCGCGCTCCTCTTTCCTCTGGTGGGAATGGGCCTCGTCCTGTGGGCCATCCGGGCGACCCTGCAGTGGAGGAAATATGGCGTCTCTGTATTCGAGATGGCCTCCGTCCCCGGCATTCTCGGGGGCTCATTGCGCGGCGTCGTTCGCACGCGTGTACCGCTGTGGCCGGAACGAGGGATTCACGCGACGCTGGCGTGCATCCGTCAGATAACCATCGGATCGGGGCGAGAGCGACGAACGACCGAATACATCCTCTGGCAAGACGAACGGATCATTGGCCGGGATGATGTCATCCGCGATCCTGCCGGATCGCTGATCCCCATCGCCTTTGACATTCCTTCGTCTCCGCCGGCCACCGATGATGAGCGACCGGGGGGTCGGATTTTGTGGCGACTCAGCGTCACGGCCGAGGTTCCCGGCGTCGATTATTGCGCCCACTTCGAAGTCCCCGTGTTCGCCACCGCGTCTTCTCAGGCGATGACGCTGGACGCCGATGTTCCGCTCCCCCACCGGCCGGAACCGGAATCCCCCACTCGCCCCCTACACACGCCCATTCGCCTTCGCCCAACCCCAGGTGGAGGGATGATGTTCATCTTCCCTCCCCGGTGGTCGCCAAAGATCGTTCTGTTGTTGCTGGTCATCCTCCTGGGATGGAGTGGCATGCTCACTCTGATATGGCGCTCCGGCGCGCCGCTCCTCTTCATCATCGTCGCCGGCGTCTTCGATATCCTCCTCGTGTTCGCCCTGCTGATCACGTTCTTCCGGAGCGATCGCGTGACAATCGAAGGAGACACGGTGCGCATCGAGCACCGCTTCCTCGGCGTGAAGATCGCGCGCACCATGCCTTGCCATCAGATCACCGATGTTCGACCGCTGCCCATCTCCCGGCTCGGAAACACCTCCTACTACAACATCAGAATAATCACCGCGAGTGGAAAGCAGGTCGAAACCGGTCACAGCATCACCGACTGGCAGGAAGCCAAGTGGGTTGCCGATCGGATGAAGCGATATATCCTTGGCCACACCACGGTCTCTGCCGCTTAATCACAACGGAGAACTCGCACGGCCATGGCTAGCGATCATCGCATCTTGACCGTTCACGCCCCGGCGGCCTCTCAGCCCCGAGCGAAGGACCGATCTCGGTATATCCTGCTCAATGCCGCGACCAGCTACGGACGGGATATACTGGACACGATCATTTTCCTCGTCCTCATTCCCTTCATCATCAGGACGCTGGGCGAGGCGGCGTTCGGATTATGGTCGTTGATCTGGGCCTTCCTCAGTTTGTTCGAACTGGCCGATATGGGACTGGGTACATCGGTGGTCAAATATGTCGCTGACGCCAAAGGGCGAGGCGACGACGAAGCTCAGCGAAGAACCGTGTGCACGTTGTTCTGGGTATACGTCGTCCTCGGTGGACTTTTGATGCTGGGAGTGACGGCCAGCCTGGTCTTCTTCAACCGGCTGTTTGATATTCCCGCAGCTCAAGCCTCGACGGCCCGAGCGGTGTTACTCATCCTGGGAGCTCGAGCGGCCCTCAACATGCCGTTGGGGATGTTTCGTGGTGTGCTCATCGGCTACCAGAAATTGAGCGTCGCCAACGGCTACAAGATGCTGGCCTCGATCTTCTACTTCGCCGCCGTACTGACTCTGCTCCAT
This sequence comes from Acidobacteriota bacterium, assembly GCA_003696865.1. Lineage (GTDB taxonomy): Bacteria > Acidobacteriota > Blastocatellia > HR10 > J050 > J050. The sequence goes on from RFHM01000384.1 coordinate 4,948, forward strand.
CGCATCCCCGACCTGCGTCTCCTGGCCTGGCTCAATCTCTTGATGGGCGTGCTGCCCATGGCGGCGATGATGATCTATGCCAGGCGGATGATCCCCAGCCTCACACTTCATCCGCGATATTTCGATCGCCGCATCATCGGCCGCGTCATGTCGTTCTCGCTCTATTTCACGCTCATACAGATTTCCGGTCTTCTGGCCACTCGCGTCGATTCCATGGTCATCAAGATGTTCCTCCCGCTGGAGATGGTCGCCGTCTATGCCATCGCCATGCGGCTGTCAGAGAAGGCCAATCGCTTTTGCTCGCACATGATCAAGACGCTCACTCCAGTGGTCGCCGAGTTACATGGAGCGGGCGAGCAACAAAACGTCCGCGCCGTCTGGTACCGAGGAACCAAGCTCACGGTGGCCTTCGCCTCGCCACTGCTCGTTGGACTGGCGCTTTTGGCCGAACCCTTGGTGCTGGCGTGGACGGGACCAAACTTCCATCTCTCCGCTCCGGCGCTCCAATGGCTGGTGGCCGCGGTGATGGTGAGCATCATTCACGGCAATACGGCCAATATTCTCAGCATGGGGGGACACCAGAAGTTTTTGGCCTTCTCGCTGCTCGGCGGTCAACTGTTGAATCTGGGATTATCGCTCATCCTCATTCAACGCTTGGGCATCGTCGGCGTCGCCATGGCCACGTTCCTTGCCGCCCTTCCGCTCCATGTAGGACTCATTCAGACGCGGGCCGGACGCCTTCACGGGCGCTCGCACTGGGACTTCTATCGCCAAACGGTATGGCCGAGCGTTCCGCCGACGCTCCTCATGGCGGCCGTGCTCTACGTGATGCAGCGGCGCTGGATGCCCTCCACCTTGTTAGAGGTCGCCGTTCAGGAAATCATAGCCGTACTCGTCTTTGGCGTTCTCTTCTGGTTCATCGGCTTCACGGCTCATGAGCGGGCCTATTTCAAAGCAAAGGTCATCCACCGTATCTTACGCCGATCATGACGAGGGGTGGCGCGGGGATCTCGTGCTCTATTCGATCTCGGCATGAAGGCGGTCAGATAGCATATGGAAAGGACGCCGATCCCTAACGACCGCGCGGACGATATCGACGCGGGGAGTGAACTTCCCTTCGACATCCGCACCTTCCTTCTCGGGCTCCTCCGTCGCTGGCCCATCGTCGTCATCAGCACCATCCTGTTCGCCGCCCTGGGCGTGGCCGGGGCGCTCCTGTTCGGATCGCGAACGTATAAGGCGGAGACGGTGCTCCTCTATAAGCCATCATCGGTGGCCGGGGTCGAAAATGACTTGTATGTTCCACCGCCACTGCCCACGCAACTCCATCTGGTCAAACTCCAATCCAATCTGGAAGAAGTGCGTCGGCGCTTGAAGCTCCCGGCGACATTGAAGGCGCTGGGAGCCGCTTGCGACGTCGTCGTCGAACGAAAGACGAATCTGATGATCATTCGCGTGGAATGGGACTCGCCGGATATGGCCGCCGCCATTGCCAATACCCTCAGGGATGTCTTTCTCGAGAATCAACGTCGCCTTCGTCGAACGGAAGTGGGAAAGGATCTGCGCGATCTGGAGAAGCGACTGGAAGCCATCCGTCAGCAACTCAAAAAAGCCGACGCCGCTCTCAAAGAGTTCACCACGACTCATAATGTGGTCGACCTGGAGCAGGAAACGCAATGGTACCTCGATGAGTTGACTTCCATCGAATTGCTGCTCGAGCAGGCCCAGGTCGAGAAGAAAACCATCGAAAAGCAGATGAAGAACCTGGACCGCATCATCGAGGATCTCAAAAGGCGCGTGGCCAAGGAACAAGCCCAGTCGGCCCAGCTCGAAGCCCTGAGTGACGTCAATCTGCGAATTCAGCGACTGCGAGAGCTCATTCAAGAAGACAAACAGTACCGGGCTCGGCTGGCCGAGCTCACACAAAAGGAGCTGGAACTGGAACGAGCCAAGAAACTGCTGGCCGAGGGTCTCATCTCCGAAGTCGAGTTCGGTAAGATCAAGGCCGACTACGAGCGCCAGAAGGCCCTGACCATCGATACCGATCAGATCAAACAGTGGAAGGCGGAGATGGAGCGGCTGGATCGCGTCGTCGTTCCCAATCAAAACGGCTTGACGCCATCGGGAGAAATCCTTCAAGACATGATGCGCAAGGCCTTCGACCTCCAGCTTCAACACGTGGCCGTGGCGGACAAAGTCGAGCATTTGAACGAAGCGCGCGCCCGCATCAAGGCCCGATTGGACGCCCTTCCCGCTCTCCAGCGCGAATATGTGGCTCTCAATCGCGAGGTTCAATCGTTGGAGAACGAGAAACAGCAACTGGAGAACGTCCTGGTCAAAGTCCGGCGCGTCTACGAATCCGAAGCATCGGATTTCACCATCATCTCCGAAGCGCGTCCTCCGGTTCTCCCCAGCCAATCGAATCGGAAGCTCATTTTCCTGGGCATCGCCGCGCTCGGTCCTTTGATGGGCCTCTTCATCATCGTTCTGCTCGAACTCGCCGACATGACCATCAAGTCTGGCAGTGAACTCTCCATTCGACTCGGGGTGCCGGTTCTCGGCGTACTGCCTCGGCTCCCGGCAGGTCGCCAACTCATTCCCGGTAAAGTGGAGTCCGAACTCATCGAAGCCTTCAAGATCATCGCCCGTCGCATCCGCTATGCCGTGCCTAAACGCGGCGCCCGCCTTCTCATCGTGAGCGCCCAACACGGAGAAGGAAAGACATCGCTGGCCGCCAATCTGGCGGCTTGTCTGGGACGCATGGACGAACGCGTGCTGCTCATCGATGCTCAGGTCAGATCCGGGAGCCAGCCGCCATCGTTGGCCCAGATGCTCCTGGCCGAAGAGAGCGCTCGGAACGGCAATGGCCGGCGTCCGCTCACCCCCATAGAAGCCGTCTTCCTCCAACCCGTTCAGAACTTCGCTCAATTCATCAGACGAACGATTCCCGAAAAGGCCTGGCGGACTCTTCCCCAAATCACCCAACGCCATCCGCGCCTGGCAGCTACCGCCGCTCGGGTGAAGGACTGGTTCCATCATCGGTTCGAGCAGATGCGCTCGCTCCATCCCCCAACCGGCGTGGCGGGCCAGCACCATACCTTGCGCGAGCTCATCACCAATGGTCATCAATCGCTCAAGGGACTGGGCGAATACCTCTCGTTCGAAGCCGATCAACCCGACGACGTCATATGGCCGACGGTGTTGGCGGGCGTCGAGTGCGTGCCGCGGATCAAAGAACCGGTCATCCCCGACCTGCTCGGCTCACGACGCATGCAGGCATTGCTCGACGAGGTGTCTTCGCGATTCAGTCTGATCCTCATCGATGCTCCACCCGTTCTCCCCTACGTCGATGCCGAACTCCTGGCCCCCTGGTGTGATGCCGTGATCTTCGTCGTACGAAGTCGCATGTGCCGCGTGGGCACCTTGCGCCGCGCCCTCGATCGTTTGCGGGCCACCGGCGCCCCCATCATTGGCGCCCTCCTCAACGGCGTCGATCCACTCTACCTGGAAGAGATGTGAAGGAATGAACGCATGAGAATTCTGGTCATCTCCAATCTCTATCCGCCGTACGTTCTGGGAGGATATGAAATCCTCTGCGATCAGGTGTGCCGCGAGTTGCGCCGTCGCGGACATGAAGTGGTCGTTCTCACCAGTCGATACGACCTGGACGGTGATGCGCCGGCCGGCGATGCATCAGGACGGCCACCGAGCCCCCAGGTATATCGAACCCTTCGACTCTACCTCTCCTTCGACCGACCACCGCGACTTCTCAGGCGCCGTCGATGGCTGATCGGCAAATACAACTATCGCCAGACCAGGGCATGTGTGAAGCGGGTGCACCCTGAGATCATCTTCATATGGAGTCAACTTCGACTCACCGTTGGACCGGCGCGGGCCGCCCAGGCCTCGGGGTGCCCGGTGGTCTACACGTTCAATGACGAAAACATCACCAGCTACTTACCCGCTCGCTTCAGGCCCACTCTGCGAGGGGTGGCCGCCTATATTCTCGATCACTGGGTGATCCCCAGCATCACGCTCAAGGGATTGGCGTTCGACCACGTCACCTGCATCAGCCAGTGCGTGAAACAGAACGTGATGGCTCAAGGACTGCCCATCCCTCACGCTCGCGTCATCTACCAGGGCATTCCCCTGGAGCAATTCCCTCCCAAAGCCGACATGGGGAGCATTCATCATCCGGCGCGGTTACTCTATGTGGGTCAGCTTCATCCTTACAAGGGCGTTCATACCCTCATCGAGGCGGCTCATCGGATCGCAGAAAGGAGTACCGGCGACGCCCATGTCGCCCCCGTCCGTTTTTCTGTCACCATCATCGGCGACGGTCCCGATGCCTATAAGCGACGGCTCGCCGACCTGGCCACTCAGGGGCCGGCGGTCATCGAGTTCAAGGGAAAAGTTCCCCATACCGAGTTACCGCACCTCTATCGAGAGCACGATCTCTTCGTCTTCCCGTCGATTTGGCGAGAGGCGTTCGGCTTGACGCATCTGGAAGCGATGGCATCAGGAGTCCCCGTCATCAGCACGGCCAATGGCGGCCAAGGCGAATTTCTCCGACACGGCGAGAATGCTCTCGTTTTCCAACCGGAGAACGCTCATCAACTTGCCGAGCACATCGGCCGTTTGCTGCGCGACCACGCCCTGCGACGGCGACTGGCCGAACGGGCGCGCGCGCTGGTGGAACGCCAGTTCACGTTGGAACGATACGTCTCGGAGCTGGAGGCCTTCCTCCAGGAAGTGGTAGCGGCGACGAACAGCGAGAGAGCCCGAGGCTTTCTTCCATACGCCATGACTCCCTCAGGATAACGCGTGACTATGAATATCGTGCATATTCCACGGCGATTCACTCGACAGGACTGGGGTGGAACGGAAACTGTCGTCCTGGAAACTTGTAAGCGACTGCTCCGAATGGGGCATCGGACGGAAATCCTTTGCCCCAACGCTCTGGCCCAGAACGACTATGAACTCATCGACGGCGTTCCCGTGCGGCGCGTCTCCTATTTCTATCCCTATTGGCGGCTCCGTCCGGAAGCTAAACGCCAGCTCGACAAGAAAGGAGGGAACCTCTTCTCGTTCGCCCTCATGAAAGCGCTGTGGAAGTATCCCCACCTGGATCTCATCCACCTGCACACGATGAAGCGTCTTGGGGGCATCGGTCGATATGTGGCGCGGCGGCGAGGAATCCCC
>RFHM01000055.1 GCA_003696865.1 Acidobacteriota bacterium
CGGGGAGAGGTCAGTTTGGTAGCTAGCCCGAAGGCTCTCCCTAACCTTTGGGAAGCCCCGCTGCTGGCCGGCGGGGAGGCACCACTTGTCGACTCGTCATCTGGGACCTGAGGGGGGAGAGTGATCGATGGCCAGACATCGAGATCCCGCCCCTTCTATGGGCCGAGTTCCCGAAGCCTTTGAAGCGCGACGCGATTGGATGGATTCAGGCGGAGCGCTTCCCGGTAGGCGGCGCGCGCCGCTCGCCGATGACCACGAGCCAGCTCTACGTCGCCGATGAACTGGCGAATGAGATCCGATTCGGGCATCAGCTTCATGGCCCAGGCGAGGCGTTCCAGAGCCTCATCGTATCGGTGGGCGGCGGCCAGGTAACGACCTCGATTGGCCAACATGAGAGCGTACTGAGGACGAATTTTTTTACGCGCCACCTCGTCCAATCTTTCCGGCTCGACGAGTAAGGGTTCTAAGTGAAGCGCCGGCGGAGGATCGAGATGAACCTGGCGGTCCTCATGGAGTCGAAAGGTCAACCCATACGGAATCCAGTTGTATCGCGTGCCCACATTCGGTTCCATGGGAATGGTGAGATGAACTTCCCGCTCGGGCAGGTGATAGGCGATGAACGCATTCAGCAGCGCCGTGAATCGAGCCGTGATCTCCTTCGGATCATAAGGCTCGTCGTGTTCGAAGAGGCGTAGTTTCTCCATGAACGCATCGCGCTCGGCGCGACAAGCAGCCATCATCTCAGGATAGAAGCGATCCAGATAGGTTCTCACATACCAGGAGCGGCGGACCAGATTCACATCGACGACGGTGACATCGGGGCGAAAGCCCTCGATGTGGTGGAGGTAGAGGAAGGGCGAATAGAGCTGCCAGTCGAGCGTCATGAGGAGGCCGCCGGGCTTGACGCCGGCCAGCGCATCTTCGACGTAATGGCGGGCGATCTGATCATCGTGCCTGTCATTCTGACGGTAGTGCGCCGTCAGATTGATCGTCGGCAGCACGATCATCAGCGCGCTCAGAATGCGAACCCACGGCGTTGGCCGATTCCCGATCCGCTCCCAGAGCCATCGCCAGCCGGCGGCCAGAACCAGGGTCAGGGCCAGGAAGGTGGGAAGATAATAGGCATCCGTGTCTTCGGCGATTTCGTAGTTGATGGCGTAGCCGATATTCAACGCCATCAGCAGGAGCACGAACCAGGCTCCCGTGCGATCGCGCCGCCAGAGCCACGCCAGGCCCGGCGGTGCGAGCGCCAACCCGACGGGCGTGAACTCGCGAACGAGCAAGCGGAGGAAAGCCACCAGGTTCTCCCCTACCACGGCTACGTTGCCGGAGAACAGGTTGACCTGATACTGACGAGCACTGATATGCCACCAGAAGCGCTCCCAATTGGAGGGGTCTCCCCAGTTCAACGGAGGATGATGCGCCGCGGCCAGAGGGAGATAAACGTAAGATGAGAGCCCCATGAGCGTCATGGCGATGGCCCACCGCGCCGGGCGGCTCCCTATATATCGCCAGCCGGCCGTGCGCCACACCAGGACGACAATGGCCGGTAGGGTGAGAATCACCGTGACGTGATGCACGCCGAGAGCCAGCCCGTACAACAGCCCGGCTATGACTACCGGCCACGCTCGTTCTCTCTCCTGTTGATACGCGCGCCGCCAGATGAAGAGCAACCAGAATGTGGCGGCCAACAGGGCCAGATTCAATGAATACACTTCGGCGACCGTCGCATACCGCCATAACGTCGCCGAAAAAGCCAGCGTCAATCCTACGCTGGGCGGCAGGAGAGCGGTCAACGTGGTCCGGGAGAGCGATGACCGACCGGCAGCCGATGATGTGCTCCTGGAGGCGTTGGCTGACGTTCGTCGCTTTCCCCGCGGGCCAGTCGGGGTCTCCGTCGCCATCAGTTGAGCGACAATCAATCCGGCGAACGCGGCGGCGGCGGCAGCGAAGCATCCCGACATGACGCTCAATCGAAACGCCACGCTCCCCACAGGGAGCTTGCTGAACAAGTGACCGATGAGCGTGTAGACGGGGAATCCCGGGGGATGAGCGACGCCCAATGTGGCGCACGCCAGGATCAATTCGCCGCTATCGACCAGAGTGACGGTTCGCGCGCAGGTCGCTCCATACACGATCAGGCTGATGATGAAAACCAGTATGATCAGCCAGCGCGTTGGGCGCATACTGCCGCTTGTCACCATGGGCGAGACGCGTGACACCCGGTTTCATCCCATGAGCACCGGATGGGCCCGCCGCCGCTCATCGGCTGCCGGCCATCATTTGGGGCCCATACGCAGCGCTCCATCCAAGCGAATGACTTCACCGTTGAGCATTTCGTTCTCGATGATATGTTTGACGAGCATGGCGTACTCGCTCGGTCGCCCGAGTCGAGGGGGAAAGGGGACCTGCTGTTCGAGCGATTGCCGCGCCGCTTCTGGCAAGCCGGCCAGGAGCGGCGTGTCGAAGATGCCCGGCGCAATCGTCATCACGCGAATGCCGTAGCGGGCCAACTCGCGGGCCACGGGCAGCGTCATGCCGACGATGCCGCCTTTGGAGGCCGCGTAAGCCGCCTGTCCGATTTGACCTTCAAAAGCGGCAATGGACGCCGTATTGATGATCACGCCGCGCTCTCCATTGGGCGCAGGGTGTTGTTGGGCCATGACGGCGGCGGCCAGGCGAATCACGTTGAACGTCCCGATCAGATTGACGTCAATGACGCGCGCGAACGAGTCGAGCGCGTGAGGACCCGCCTTGCCCAGCACCTTCTCGGCGAGGCCAATGCCCGCACAATTGATCGCGCCATGTAATCCACCGAAGGCATCGCGCGCTGTCTGGATGGCATTCTGCACGCTGTCGGCGTCGGTGACATCGGTGCGGACGAAGCGGGCGCGCGTTTCTCCCAGTTCGGCGGCCATGCGCTGACCAGCCTCCTCACTAATGTCGGCGATGAGAACGCTCGCCCCGGACGCCACGAGCGAGCGGGCGGTCGCGGCGCCCAATCCCGATCCGCCGCCGGTGATGAGAAACGTTTTTCCTGGTATCTCCATCGTCGATATCCTCCTTCGAAAATAGAGGGTGGCGCAAGCTGGCAGCTTGCGCTACGCGTTTTCATCCCCTCGATGTGGCCTGTACGGCTATGACTAACTCCTATGAGGGTGAACGCGAACGATTCATCTCATTCGTCTTCTGACGTCTCTCCATCTGCTGAGATTCGATACTCGCGAAACTGCTGGCGAAGAGCCGACTTCCGGAATTTGCCCACCGATGTTTTGGGGATGGCCTCGACGAATGCGATCGCATCGGGCAGCCACCATTTGGGGAAGTGCGGTCGCAGATGGGCGCGAAGTTCTTCTGCGGTGACCGTGTGACCTTCTTTGAGCACCACGACGGCCAGCGGGCGTTCCTGCCACTTGGGATGGGGAACGGCGATCACCGCCGCTTCGGCCACCGCCGGATGGCTCATCAGGGCATTCTCCAGAGCGACCGAGCTGATCCACTCGCCACCCGACTTGATGACATCCTTGCTGCGATCGTGAATCTCGATGTATCCGTGCGATTCAATGGTCACGATATCGCCGGTGCGAAACCAACCATCCTCGGTGAATCGATCGGCGGCCTCCGGAGCATTGTAGTAGGCGCGGGCCACGCACGGTCCGCGAACCTCCAGTTCGCCCATGCTCTGTCCGTCCCAGGGAACGATTCCACGATCGCCGCGAGCGCGAATTTCCACAAACGGAACGGGAAGACCTTGTTTCGCCCGATAATCGAGCTGTACATCGGCGGGCGCCTGACGAAGTTCGCTGGTCAGATTGGCCACCGTTCCCAGCGGCGTCATCTCGGTCATCCCCCAGGCGTGAATCACTTTGAGGCCGTGCCGCTCCTGGAATCCTTGAATCAGCGCTTTCGGTGCCGCCGAGCCGCCGACGACGAGGCCTCGAAGGCTGGAGAGATCATAGGCTCGAGGACGCTCATCCAGCGTCTGCAACACGCCCAGCCAGATCGTCGGCACGCCCGCCGTGAGCGTCACGCGTTCGGCTTCCATGGCTTCGAGCAGAGTCCCGGCATCCAGATGCGGCCCGGGGAATACCAGCTTGGCGCCGACGAGGACCGCCGTGAAGGGCAATCCCCAGGCGTTGGCGTGGAACATGGGAACGACCGGAAAGATGACATCGGATTCACAGAGGGCCAGCGTATCGACCATGGCCGACAACATGGAGTGGAGGACGAGAGCCCGATGCGAATAGACGACGCCTTTCGGCTTTCCCGTCGTTCCCGAGGTGTAGCACATGGCGGCCGCCTGGCGCTCGTCGAGGTCCGAGTTGTGAAATGCGCTCTCGTCGGCCGCCTGGAGGAGATCCTCGTATTCGAGCATACCCTCGGGCGCTTCGCCATCCTCTGAGATGACCACGACTCGTTCCAGATTCACTCGAGAGCGGAACGCTTCCAGCAAGGGCAGCATGCTCTGATCGATGAGCAACAGGCGATCTTCGGCATGATTGACGATGTAGGCGAGATCGTCCGGATGGAGACGGACGTTGAGGGTGTGAAGGACGGCGCCGATGGCGGGAATGCCAAAGTAGGCTTCCAGATGCTGGTGGTGATTCCAACACAGCGTGGCTACCCGATCACCGGGACGGATACCGAGTTGTTTGAGAGCGACGGCGAGCTTCTTCGCCCGACGCGCGAAATCGGCGTACGTATATCGATGAAACCGTCCGTCCGGGAGACGAGTGACGATTTCTTTCCTGGCGAAGAACGTCTCAGCGCGCCGCATCATCGCCGGCAGCGTGAGCTGATAATCCATCATGAGCCCATCCATAGCTGCTCCTCCTCGTGGCGTCAGCGTTATTGTATGATCATCCTCTTGATGGCGCTAGTCGATTTCCAGTGAATTGGGTTCCGGGAGTTCGCATCCCAGCAGCGCACCAAAGGAGGTGATGCCATCCCGATGGGTGAGGGGGACGCAGGATCGGGCGTGGGAGTCTGTGCTGTGATGTTTCCTCGGGTTGGGGTGCCGGTAGGCATTCGGCACGCTTCGGGGATGAGCATGCTTCCTGGTGGTGAGGCGAACCGCGATGCCTCTTCGCTGGCGAGCAGCGGGTTTCTGGGATGGGAAGAGCGCCATCACCCGAGCTGAGGGAGCGACTCCTGGCTTCCCGATGGCCGGCGGCGGGGTCTCCCGATCAGGCCCTGGAGCTCGGCTCCGGGTTCGCTCTTGCCTCCTCGGGCAGAGACGGTGAACCATCACCTCTCCCAGCCCATCGAGCGAGAAAGGAAGATTTGCCGATGCGAGCCGAAGCCATTACAATAACCGCCTTTTTATGCCATACGCTATGCTTGAAAGGAGAGCCGTGATGGAAAAACGGGTTTATAACTTCGCTGCCGGTCCGGCGACGTTGCCCGTGCCGGTCCTTGAGGAAGCCCAACGTCATCTGCTGGCCCTGCCCGGCGTGGGGATGTCCGTCCTGGAGATCAGTCATCGTTCCAGATGGTTCGCCGACATCCTCGATGCCGCCGAAGCCAATCTTCGCCGGCTTCTCCACATCCCCGATCATTATCACGTCCTCTTTTTGCAGGGTGGAGCGAGCCTGCAATTCTCGATGGTGCCGATGAATTTCCTCCGCGGCTCGGGCAAGTCGGCCGATTACATTCTGACCGGTTCCTGGAGCAACAGGGCGATCAAGGAGGCTCAGCGGGAGGGAGCGGTGCGCATCGCGTGGGATGGTAAAGACGAGAATTACACGCGCGTGCCGCTGTCGAGCGAATTGAATCTGGATGCCGATGCGGCTTACGTCCACTTCACCTCCAATGAGACGATTCAAGGCGTGGCCTTTCAGAGCGAGCCCGACGCCGGTCAGGTGCCCCTCATTTGCGATGCCTCGTCGGATTTTCTCTCCCGTCCCATCCCCGTGGAGCGCTACGCGCTCATATACGCCGGCGCTCAGAAGAACGCCGGTCCGGCGGGCGTCACCATCGTCATCATACGAGATGATCTTCTGGAGCGCGTTCCGGAGAATATGCCTTCGATGCTCGATTATCGCCGACAAGCGGCGAGCAAGTCGGTCTATAATACGCCACCGGTATTCGCCATCTATATCGTCATGTTGGTGACGCGATGGTTGCTGGAGGAGATCGGCGGGTTGGAGAAGATGGCCGCCATCAATCGAGAGAAAGCGGAGTTGCTGTATGAAGTGATCGACCAGAGCGATGGGTTCTATCGCGGGCATGCGCGTCCAGACAGTCGATCGTTGATGAACGTCACCTGGCGCATGCCCAGCGAGGCGCTGGAACAAGAATTCCTGAAACAAGCCGAGAAGCGCGGCCTCTATGAGTTGAAAGGTCATCGCTCGGTGGGTGGCCTTCGCGCTTCAATCTATAATGCCATGCCGCTGGAAGGCGTGCGAGCCCTGCGCGAATTCATGATCGAGTTCAAGGAGCAATGGGAAGGAAGGTGACGTCCCCGGCGGCCAACGATCATGGACCGTGACATCGGGCGATGCACGAGGTCTTCATCGCCGAACGGGCGCGCCGTCAATCAGCCGAAGATGGCCCTTGCCTCCCGGTGAACGATGGCATGCAGATCGGCCGTCACCTCGGGCGTTCTGGCATAGCCGCCGGAGAGGACGAGCACCAGCGGAACGCCACGACGACGAGCCGATTCCAGCACGTACCGATCGCGCTCATGAAGCCCTTGGCGCGTCAATCTCAACCGACCATATCGATCGCCGGCGACGGGATCGACGCCCGCCAGGTAGAAGGCTACGTCGGGCCGTGCCTCTTCGAATACTTCGGGAAGGTATTTCCGGAGCGCGGCGAGATAGAGCGCATCATCGGTGCCGTCGGGCAGATTGACGTCGCGAGATGAACGTTGCTTCTGAAACGGATAGTTATTCTCGCCGTGCATGGAGAAGGTGTACACCGTGCGATCGCCTTGGAAGATGGCCGCCGTTCCATTCCCTTGGTGGACATCGAGATCGATGACCAACGCGCGTTGAACCCGACCGTCGCGTTGCAACCGGCGGATGGCGACGGCGACGTCGTTCAATACGCAGAATCCCTCGCCATGATCGGCAAACGCATGGTGCGTGCCACCGGCGAGGTTGGCCGCAATGCCATCCTCCAGCGCCATCCGAGCCGCCTGGATCGTGCCTTGTACGGCGAGCCGCGAGCGGCGCACGAGTCGCCGGGACCAGGGTAATCCCATGCGCCGGAGCGAAGCCCGGTCCAGCGTTCCGGTGGCCAACCGGTGAAGATATGTCGGGGTGTGTACCAGACCGAGCGTCGCCCAATCCGCTTCGTCCGGTTCGATGATATCCGATGGGCGAAGGAGCCCTTCGGCGAGCAATATGCGATAGAGGGCGGAGAACTTGCCCATGGGGAACGGATGCCCTTCGGGCAAGGGAACGACGTACTCTGGCGTGTAACTGACGCGCATCTTCAGAACCTCACGTTCCGGTGGCCGGGAGCGAGTTCGCCGCTCGCCGTTCCGATGTCACACCGTGATGGGAACAATCGGCGCTGTGCGTCATCGCGGCCTCGTCTCCTTCAGCTTCAACTGCAATCCCTCTCGTCGCTCGAGCGAGCGAGATGTCAGGATGGCGCCATGAGATTCACGCTGAATCGATGACCGGCATCGAACCATTGCCGCTCGATGCGCAGTCCGACGGCTTCGGCCAGGGCGTCGATCTCGGCGAGCGAATACTTGTAGGAATTCTCCGTGTGGATCGCCTCCTCCGGCGCGAAGGCGATCGTTACATTCAGGCGATCGATGGCCACGCGTTGCGCGCGCTCGCTCACCAGGTACATCTCGATGCGCCCAATCTCCTCATCGTAGAGGGCGCGGTGGCGAAAGGCCTCCAAATCGAAGTGACCGCCCAGTTGGCGATTGATGCGGGCCAGGAGATTGAGATTGAATCGCGCCGTCACGCCACTCGGGTCATCGTAGGCCTTTTCCAGAGTGGCACGATCTTTGCGCAGATCAATGCCGATGAGGAGTCGATCACTGACGGTCATCGTCGCGCGCACGCGTCGAAGAAACTCGGCCGCTTCTCCGCGCTCGAAGTTTCCCACGCTGGAGCCCAACCACAGGATCAGTTTCGGGCCGTCGATGATCGCCCGCAGTCGATCGAGCCCATCGTGATATTCGCCGGCGATGGCCGTGATGCTCAATGTCCGATAGTGGTCCAGCAGCGCGCGCGCACTCTCCTCCAGCGCCGCGCGGGAGATGTCCACGGGAACGTATCGGAGGCTTTTCTGATGGCGGAGGAGAGCATCGATCAATATCCGCGTCTTCGTGGCGCTGCCGCTGCCCAACTCGACGAGCGTGACGTCGTGGGACCCTCGGGCGACGATCTCCTCGGCATGTTCGGAGAGAATCTCTCGTTCGGCTCGGGTGAGATAATATTCGGGAAGCCGACAAATCTCCTCGAAGAGTCGCGATCCTTCCCGATCGTAAAAATAGCGACAGGGAAGAAACTTGGGAGATGCCGTGAGTCCCGTCTTCACATCGCGAGCGAATCGAGCGAGATCGTCGCTCGGCGCGGTGACGATGAGATGGAATCGTTCCGGCGATGGTGACCGTCTCATGAGGGCGCTCCTTCATCGGAGAAGAGTTCATCGAGGAGGGCTTTCCAGCTCTGGCATTCGCGAGCGGGCTCAACCAGTGGCTTCAGTCGTTCTCCCCATTCCTTGAGCGTTCGATAGAAAGCCGGATCCGTCTCCGCGCGATGGAGCAACGCGGCCAGCGCTCCGGTGTCGCCAACGGGAAAGGTGCCCGGATACTCGGGGCCCAGCAGGCCGATGGAGCCGGGGATGCGCGACGAGAGGATGGGAACGGAAGCGGCGATGGCCTCCGAGATGACGTTGGCGCCACCTTCCATCTTCGAACTGAGCACGAGCAGGTGACTGCCCGCCAGAATCCGCAGGGCGTGCCAGTGAGGCCGATCTCCCAACCAGCGATAGCGCGGATTGACGACCATCTCCCTCCGGGCGCGCTGCTCCATTCGTTGACTGAGAGCCGCTCCCAGATGCACGATTCGAATGCGCGAAGAGGAAGGGAGTCGGCGCGCCGCCATGGCCGCCCGGAATGGATCTTTCACCGGGCGGAGATGGGCCAGCACGCACACGCGGAACTCATCATCTCCCGGCCGGTATCGACCATTGGGAGGGACTGCCGATTGGTAGATCACGCGCGCCTTCTCGCGGAGAGATGGAGGCAAGACGTCCAGGGCCATGGGCTGCAGGACGATCAGTCGGGTTGCCCATTGGAGCGACTGATGAGCTCGCCGAGAGGCGTGAATGTCATTGTACAGGTCGGTCCCCGTCAGGGCGACGATCATCGGCGCCCGGGGGAAGGTGCGGCGAAAACGTCGAATGGAGGCGAAACTGCGACGAGCGTGTAATGCGACGAGGAGTTGACAAGGTTGTCCCCGGTAGGCTTGATCGACGATCACGCGATGGCCGAGACTTCGGAGAATGCGCGCCCATCGCTCGGCCGTCACTCGATTTCCTTTTCGCGAACCCGGGGGTGCGGGAGTGATGAGACAGATCTTCATTGATTCAGTGCACAGGTGCGGAATCCGGCCCACACGTCGCGCCGATCCGGAGTATAGAAGTTGCGCCAGGTATTGCGGAGCAAGCGACCGCGCGTCACCCAGCAACCGCCGCGCAGCACTTTGCGCGTGCCGAACCAGGGTTCAGAATATTCCTTGTACGGATCGATCTCGAATCCCGGATAGGGAAGGAACGGTGAACTCGTCCATTCCCACACATTGCCGATCATCTGTCGGCAACCGAACGCGCTATCGCCGGCGGCCAGGGCATCTACGGCCAGACATCCCATGGCGCGCCAGTCCAAATTGGCTCGTTCCGGCGTCGGCCATTGATCGCCCCAGGGGAAGCGGCGTTTGCGCTCGGAGAGAGTTCCACCGGAGGGATGGGGTTCGGCGGCGGCGGCGGCCTCCCATTCGGCTTCGGTGGGAAGCCGACGTCCGGCCCACCGGCAATAGGCTTCCGCCTCATACCAATTGACGTGAATCACGGGCAGATGAGGTTCCAGGCGCACCCACTCGTCGAAATGCCGACGCAGCCAGCGCCCATTGGCTTCTCGCCGCCAGTATACCGGATGTTCGGCGTTCACCGATTCGCGCCACTGCCATCCCTCTCGACTCCAGAATTCGCGTCGGCGATAACCACCCTCATCGACGAAGGCGGCGAACTCCGCCTGGGTGACCGGCGCTCGCGCAATGGCGAAGGAGTGAAGGTGAACCGGGTGCGCCCATTTCTCATTATCGAAGACGAAAGGCTCATCCAACGTCGCGCCCAGCATGAACGTTCCGCCGGGAATCTCCACATCGCCGGGAAGTGGACCACCATCCCGCTCCGCAGATGGCGTGGTCATATGAGAGAGCCGGGGCGCCGGATACGCCAGCGTCTGCCGCGTATAGGTCAGGGCTTCCGTATGCATATCTTCGTGGAACACGGACAACAGGACGAAGTAGATGTCTCGCTCGCTCAACGTGGGCCGCTCCAACCGCTCCAGAACGCGATCGCGCACCTCTCGCATATAAGAGAGCGTTTCCTCGCGCGAAGGGAGAGGCAGATCCCAACGCACGTCGTGAGGAATGGCGATGGAATCCCAGAGGGCGTCGGCATCCGGGCGGATGGGCTCCTGATTTCCGGCGTGGCGTAAGACCCACTTCTCCTGAAACCAGGCCACATGACCGATCTCCCAGAGCAACGGATTGATGATCTCCAGGCGCGGTCCCATCAGTTGGTCGTCGGTCAAGTCAGCGACCAGTTCGAACGTCCGCTCTCGAGCATCGCGCACCCATTCGGCGAGTTGATGGGCGGAGAACCTCGCGTATTGTGCCGTATCCATCGTCGTTCGCTCTCCAGCGTTCACCGAAATCCGGCGTCCATGGCCGGTCACCCATCGCTCGGCGGCCAGAAGCGCCGTCCATGAAGCTAAAAAAATGCCTGAGATGAAGAGACAAATCAAGTCCGAGAGTTCCGGAAAGCCGAGCTTGTCTCATGGCGTGCGCCGCGCTATAGTCAACGTGTGGGTGTGACGACGATAACGGCGTCAGCCTGTGCCCGTCGAGATGCTCATCCCGAGCGCGCTGGCGAGATCTCGACGAGAAGAGACCGGCACCCTTGGATTGAGTCGATGAAAGAATGTCCCGGAACGCTCCTGGAGAGACGCCGCGGCCGTCATGACCCGCGCCGGAGGCATTGTCCATGGCCTGGCGAGCCACGCGGCGAGGATGAACGAGACTCGCCGGTGGGAGGTAGCGCGAGCTGGCCGCTTGCGCCACGTTAGGAGAGGGAGATGACCAATGTTGATGGCATCGTTTTAGTCATGGCGGAGTCCAAGCGATCGGGACAGCCGAAGTGCCTGGCCGAGTGGCGTGGCCGACCGTTGATCGCTCACGTGGTGGAGACGGCGGTGGCTTCCCGATTGAGACGGGTCATCGTCGTGCTCGGTCCTCAAGCGGATCGGGTCCGCGCCGCTTTGCAACCCATCCGGGCGCACTCGAAAGTGAAGCTGGTGTATAACTCGGAGTACGACGAGGGACGGGCCAGCTTCATTCGTCGCGGCGTGAGCGCGCTGCCCGAAGATGCGGGCGCCGCCATGTTTCTCTCCGGCGATCAGCCACTGGTCAACGCCCACTTGATCGATGCGCTGATCGAGGCGTTCGAACGACATCGTGCTCTCATCTGCTATCCCGTGTTTGGTGTCATCAGAGGGAATCCCTCCATTTTCGCCGCCTCTTTGTTCCCCGAATTGAGGAAGCTCAGCGGCGATGCCGGCAGCGCGACGCTCATCGAGAAGTATAAATCGCGCGTACACGAGCATCGGTTGTAGCGCCGGTCTCGGTTTTGCCGGCTCACCGCTCGAGTGACGTGAGGGGATCATCCGGAGGTTATCGCCTATCGTGGAGGATGAATAATGACGTAGCGCAGGCCGGCGGCTCGCGCCACATCCAAAGAGATGGATGCTCCGACTATTGCCACCGAGCGATGGAATGTGTCAGACTCCTCCGGCTGTGTGGAGGAATGTCGTCATGAAACGAACACTCCTGTTGCTGGTCATCGTATCCTTCGGTCTCGCTCTCGACCCGGTGTGGCAGGTGATCTCGCCGCCGGGCGAGGCGAAGGCGGCCGGCGTTCCGGCTCCCGCGGAGGTGCTCGGCTTCCGACCGGGAGAAGACCGTCATCTGGCCCGGTGGGAGCAGATCGTCGATTATTTCCGCCGATTGGATGCCGCCAGCGATCGTCTCATCGTCGATGAACTGGGGCGCACGACGCTCGAGCGACCGTTCATCGCCGCCACCATCTCGGCGCCGGAGAATCTTCGACGATTGGATCGCTTCCGGCGCATTCAGCAGCGACTGGCCGATCCGCGAACGATCTCCGACCAGACCGAGGCGGAGCGGCTCATCGCCGAAGGGCGGGCCATCGTCCTCATCACGTTCGGCATTCATTCCACCGAGGTGGGAGGACCGTTGACGGCGATGAATCTGGCCTATCGCCTGACCGGCGATGATGGACCCGAGGTGAACGAGATCTTGCGCCAATGCCTCATCCTCCTCGTTCCGGCGCTGAATCCCGATGGCGTCGATATCGTCAAGCGATGGTACGATCGCACGTTGGGCACGCCCTATGAGGGTACGGCGCCGCCCGAACTCTATCATCACTACGTCGGTCACGATAACAATCGCGACTGGTATGCCTTCACTCAGGTGGAGACGCAGTTGACGGTGGACAAACTTCACAATGTCTGGCATCCGCACATCGTTCACGATGTCCATCAGCAAGGTCCATATGGCTCGCGATTCTTCGTCCCTCCGTTCATCGATCCCATCGAACCCAACGTGGATCCGCTCATCGTGCAAGGCGTCAATTTCATGGGTACGGCCATCGCCTGGGAGTTGACTGGACGGGGCTTCCCCGGCGTGGTCATCAATGCTA
Organism: Acidobacteriota bacterium; assembly: GCA_003696865.1. Classification (GTDB taxonomy): domain Bacteria; phylum Acidobacteriota; class Blastocatellia; order HR10; family J050; genus J050. The sequence continues at coordinate 12,976 of RFHM01000055.1, forward strand.
TCTACGATGCCTGGACGCCGGCGCGCGCCTATCAGCACTATCATGGGGGCATTCGCATTCTCTCGGAGACGGCCAGCGCCCGACTGGCATCGCCCATCACCGTGCGACGCGATGAGCTCCGGCCGGGCCGCCATTTCGATCCCCGACGGTCTTCGTGGAATTTCCCCATGCCCTGGAAGGGAGGAGCGTGGCACTTGAGCGACATCGTCCGCTACATGGAGGCGGGGGCGATGGCGCTGTTGCGCAACGCGGCGCGCTATCGAGAGCGATGGATTCGTCACTTTTATCTCATCGGGCGGCGAGCCGTCGAGCCGCGCCCGGGCAAGCCGTTCGCTTTCCTCATCCTCAATGATGAGAAGGCCAATCCCGTCGGGCGCGCGCGATTGATCGAGATCCTGTTGCGCGGTGGCGTGGAGATTCATCGAGCCGAACGAGCGTTCACCGTCGAAGGAAAATCCTATCCTCCGGGAACGCTCATCGTCTTCCTCTCTCAGCCGTACAGCGCCTTCGCCAAAACGTTACTCGAGCGCCAGCGCTATCCCGATCTGCGCCAGTATCCCGGTGGGCCGCCCAAGCCGCCATACGATGTGACGGCTCATACGTTGCCACTGCTGATGGGCGTTCCGGTGGTCACCATCGAGAAGCCTTTCCGGGGAGAATTCGTTCGACAGAGGAGTGCCCCACCCCTTGAGCGTCGCCGATTACGTCCCGCCAGACTGGCCCGTATCGGCCTTTATCAGAGCTATCGACCGTCGATGGACGAGGGGTGGACGCGCTGGATCTTCGATCAGTATGACATTCCATACACCATCCTGCACGATGGAGACATTCGGCGGGGCGACGTGCGGTCTCGATGCGATGTCATCATCCTTCCCGACCAATCGCCGCGCGCCATCCTCCACGGGCTTCCCGAGGGTCGTTATCCGCCCGAGTATACCGGCGGGCTCTCTGCGGCGGGCATCGAGGCTCTTCGAACCTTCGTCACCACCGGTGGTCGGCTGGTGGCCCTGAATCGCGCTTCGTCACTGATCATTCAACAATTCGCGCTGCCCGTCGAGGATGTGCTGCAGGGGGTGAAGAGCGATGAGTTCTATTGTCCGGGATCGATTCTGCGCCTTCGCGTGGAGACCGGACATCCATTGGCCCGAGGAATGCCTGCGTCATCGGTGGCCTGGTTCGAGCGGGGGAGCGCCTTCCGCGTTCGACCGGGCGGAGAGCGGCGCGTTCGCGTCGTCGCTCGATATGGGGATGGAAATCCGCTCCTCTCGGGGTGGATTCTGGGCCCGGAACACATCGCCGGTCGCGCGGCGCTGGTGGACGTGACCGTGGGCCGCGGGCGCGTGATCCTGTTCGGATTTCGCCCTCAATATCGTGGACAGAGCGTGGCCACGTTCCCGCTGCTGTTCAACGCATTGGCTTATGACGGGAAATGAACTCGAACGCGTCACACTCGTTTGCGATGGGAGCAGTTTGAAGGATCCATCTGGCCCGGGCCGGCGAGCGGCGGCGGTGGCCATTCTGGAGTTCCGAGGAGAGCGGAAAATCATCGGTCGCTATCTGGGCTCGATGACCAATCAGCAGGCGGAGATCATGGCCGCCTGTCTCGGCCTGGAGGCGCTCAAAGAACCTTGCCGGGTGACGGTCATCTCTGATTCGGAATATCTCATTCGCACCATGCGCGGGGAGTATCGGCAACGGGCCAATCGAGAGCTGTGGCGGCGATTGAAACGCGCCGCCGCTCCCCACCAGGTGACCTGGACCTGGACGCGCGGGCATGCTGGACATCCGCTCCAGGAGAAGTGCGATCGCGCCGCCCGACGCATCGCCCGCGCCGGGCGGGTGGATCATGATGAGCTGCAACGCATTCTCGAACGAGACGCCGCTCCCTCACGAGAGGGGCCATCTCGAGGATGACGCGCCCGACGGAGTTCACCGATCATCGTTGTTGGGAGGGCCTCTCCGTTCGCTCGACCGAGGCGATCGTCAGGCATTCCAGCGACGCGATCAATAGCGAAGCACGGCGGTCAATGGGAGGTGATCGGAAGTGCCCGTGCGTCGCTTCTTGTTGAAGGGTCGAGGTCGCCCGCTCCGGGTCGCCACCAGCGGATGACGGAAGAGGCCAATGGCTTCTGGCTCCCGTTCGCCGTGGCTCTGCCGTCGAGCGATGTCGCTCATCGTCTCACGTTGCAACCCGGCGAGGCGAGTTCGCGCCGGTGAACGGCGCTCGGAGCGGAGTCGAGTGGGCGCGCCGTCATGCGCGGCCATAAATTTCGGTCATCTCCCGAAGCATCTGGGCGACCGACGGGGCGAGCTGTTCGCGTCGGAGGCGCCAGCGCCAGTTCCCTTCGGTGGTCGCCGGTCGATTCATGCGTGCCTCCGCGCCCAGGCCGAGCACATCCTGCAGGGGAATGATCACCAGATTGGCCACCGACATCATGGCCAGTCGAACGAACGCCCAATGCACGTCGTCGGCGGAGACCTCTCGTCCCAGATAACGAAACAAGCGCCGTCGGTCTTCGGGCGTCGCTTCGGTCTCGAACCAGCCTCTCACCGTGTTGTTATCGTGCGTACCGGTGTAGACCACGCAATGCCGCACATAATTGTGCGGGAGATACGGATGTTCGGGCCGCTCTTCGCCGAAGGCGAACAGGAGCAGTCGCATGCCCGGCAAATCGAACCGATGCATGAGTTCACGCACATCGGGGGTGATGAGGCCCAAGTCTTCGGCGATGATGGGTAAATAAGGGAATCGCCTGAGCAGAGCGGCGAAGAAATCATCGCCGGGACCCTCCACCCAGCGACCGTTCAACGCCGTGGACGCATCGGCGGGAACTTCCCAATACGCGGCGAAACCCCGGAAGTGATCGATGCGCACGACGTCGAACAGCTTCAGCGTGTGCGCCATTCTCTCCATCCACCATCGATATCCCGTCTCTTTCAACACGTCCCAGCGATAAATGGGATTGCCCCAGAGTTGACCCGTGGCGCTGAAATAATCGGGAGGAACGCCCGAGACGACCAGCGGTTTCTTCTCCTCGTCCAGCTTGAAGATCTCCGGGTGCGCCCAGACGTCGGCGCTATCGTAGTTCACATAGAACGGCATGTCGCCGATCATTTGAATGCCGCGCTCGCGCCCGTAGGCGGCCAGTTCCCGCCACTGCTGGAAGAAGAGGTACTGCAGAAAAATCTCTCGTTCGATCGATTCGGCGAGTTCACGACGAGCGGCGTGCAGGGCTTCCGGTTGTCGATCGCGGAGTTCTCTCGGCCACTCGCTCCACGGTGATCCGGCGAATCGCGCCCGGAGAGCCATGAACAGGGCGTAATCCTCGAGCCAGTGGGCATTCTCGGCGCGGAACGTCTCATAATCATGTGCTCGTCCGAGCCGGTCCCTTTTGAACCGTTCATAGGCGCGGTCGAACAAGCGTCCTTTCCAGGCGATGACCTCATCGTATCGAACGCGCTCCTCGGAGACGGCGGATGGAAGGTCGAGATCGGTCTGGGCCAACCACCCATCGCGGACCATTCGCTCCGGGCTGATGAGCAGCCAGTTGCCGGCGAATGCCGAAAGGCCGTTATATGGCGAATTCCCCATGGCCGGATTGGTGGGGTTCAAAGGAAGGACCTGCCAAAAGCTTTGCTTGGCTTGAGCCAGGAATTCCACGAACCTGTAGGCGTCTGGCCCCAGGTCCCCGATTCCATAGTCGGAGGGGAGGGAGGTGATGTGAAGAAGAATGCCGCTCGCTCGTCGTCGCATGATGCGTCCTCGTCGGCGCGTCGTGGGACGATGGCCCCTCGGCCACCCACGATGCGCTCATTTTGATACGCCGCCGTCAGGTCATATTCGATGCCACCTTCACGCCCAATACATCGCCCAACCGGACGAAAGCATCGATCCACCGCTTGGCCCCTTCGTCTCCCCGCTCGGCCTGCCGGCGTCTGTCCTCATAGACTGCCTTGCTGACGGCGAAATAGATATTCTGTGCCTTCCACAGATCGAGATCCAGCGAGAGGGCGTCGAAGATGTCCAGACTCGTCGTGATCTGCTCGAGCAGGGCCGCGTCATCGGGATGCTGGGCCCATGCCTGCATCCAACCCTCGATGCGCCGGGTAGCGGCGAAGCTCAGCGTGGGTTCGTCCAGCGAGACGGACCACTTCTTGATCTCGGCGGCGAGTTCTCTGAGACGATCGACCTCACCGGCCTCTTCGGCCAGCCAGCGGCGCAGTTGGGCGTTCAATACCCGTTCGACGATGGCCGCCAGCTCCTTGGGCAATGGGATCTGGAGCCGGTGTAAGAATTGCATGATCGAGGAGGAGTCCTCGTAGAGGCGCTGGAAGGCGGCTTCTAGTTCGTCCAGTGTGGATTGGAGGATTTGAGCGAGGATTTTTCTCTGTTCGTCCTTGAACAGGTGCCAGAACGAGTAGTTGTTGCTTCCGAAATGCTTATCCATGAGACGAATGACTTCGGGGATGTCGCTCTTGAGGAACGCCGCTTTGATCTCCTCGCGCATGGTGGCGAACGCCGCCTCTTCGGCGAGCGGGCAAACGCCGCCATTGAGATGATGATCCCCCAGATGCAGGGTGGCGAAGCTGAACATCCCTTCCTCCCAGGTGATCTCCGAGCGGACGTGGGCTTTTCCGATGGCCAGCGTGTGTTTGCCGATATTCATCCGATCGGACAACGCGCTCTCGGTCGTGTAGCAGTAAAGGCGAACCGTTTCCGGATATTCCTCGAACAGCGAAGAGACGGCATAGTGCGCCGCCACGCGCAGAAGATCGAGGCGCGTCGGTTTGACCAGCTTTTCGTAAACGCGAGCGCCATTGCCGTACTCGGCCACGTTGCTCGGTGCTCGCTCGAGCATGTGGATGTAATGGGATTCCAGTGCGACTCCGCCGATCTCTTCGGCCAGTTGCATGGCGCGGGCGGCATACTGCATGACTTGAATGGTTTCGATGCCCGAGATCTCGTCGAAGAACCAACCACAACTCGTGTACATGAGTAGAGCGTGACGCTGCATTTCCAGGAGCTTCAGGATGGTGACCTTCTCCTCCGGCGCGAGTTCGGGTCTCATGTGCTCGTGGAGGAAAGCCTCCACGCGCTCTCTCCGGCGATCGAGGATGACGTCGATATAGGCATCGCGAACGCGCCAGGGATCATGGGTGAATGGAGTCATCGCCCGTTCGTACAAGGCGGCCAGTTCGTCTCGCAACCAGTCCATCGCCGCTCGGAGTGGGGCGCGCCAGCGTTGCGTCCATTCGGGATGGCTGGAGTGGCATCCGCAATCGCTGCGCCAGCGCTCCACGCCGTGGGCGCAGCTCCAGGATGTATTTTCGAAAATCTCCACCTGGTGCGTTGGTGGATGTTCGTCCAGGTACTGCCCGTAATTGGTGATGGTGGCCAGTTGGCGAGATTCAATGGTGTAGAGGCAATAGGCCAGAGCCATATCGCCGAAGCGATGATGATGACCGTAGGTCTCGCCATCGGTGGCGATGTGAACCAGTTGGGCCTCGTCCGGCGATGGAGAGAAGGCGTCCACCAGGCGATGGGCGAATTGTTCGCCGTTGTTGAGCAATCCCCCAAATGCCACATCCCGCGAGATGGGACCATCGTAAAAGAACAGGGTTATCGTTCTCCCCGAGGGAAGCCGACAGAGATATGGGTGTCGAGGATCGATCCTCCCCCCACTCGTATCTCGCCAGCGGCGGCCACCGATCTTTCGCACCCGTCGCGCCTGGTGCGGAGCCAGAATGGTGAATCTGATGCCCGCCTCGGCCAACATCTCCAATGTCTCCAGATCCACCGCCGTCTCCGGCAGCCACATCCCTTCGGGCGCTCGATGAAATCGATGCTGAAAATCCCTGATGCCCCAGACGATCTGCGTCCATTTGTCTCGGCGATTGGCCAGCGGCATGATCATGTGATTGTAGACCTGCGCCAGGGCCGAGCCATGTCCACCGTATCGTCGACGCGTTTCCCGGTCGGCGGCGATGATCGCCTGATAGACCTCGGGAGCCCGTCGCTCCATCCAGGAGAGGAGAGTCGGGCCGACATCGAAACTCATTCTGACGTAGTTATTGACGATGTCGATGATCCTCTGCTCGGCATCCAGAATGCGCGAAGCGGCATTGGGCGCATAACATTCGGCGGTGATGCGTTCGTTCCAATCGTGATAGGGATAGGCCGAATCCTGCAGTTCCACTTCCTCCAGCCAAGGGTTTTCTCTCGGCGGTTGATAGAAGTGACCATGAATGCAGATGAATCGGTTCATGGGCTCACACCACGGGATTCGTCCCTCGATGATCGACTTCTCCACAATCCATCGTCCGTCGATCCACCCTCAAGGGGAGTGATCGTCGCGTTCACCAGATTCGCAACCCCGGGCCGCTCTGCTTTCATTCGCTCTGACGGACGGGGGTCGAGACGTCCCCATCGCCCGTCGCTCCGCTGGTCGATGGGATCGGGCTCATCCCTGGGCGCCATCGGCCTCGGTGAATAGAGGCTCGATGCTTCCAGGGAAGAGGCGTGGGGACCACCGTGGGGCATCGGTTCGCTCATGATGAGGTCACCTCGCGTTTGAAAAACAGCACGCCCAGCGGCGGGAGCGTGAGCGAGAGGGAGTAGGGAAAGCGATCGTAAAAGGGAATGGGATCGGCATGGACGCCACCAGCGTTTCCTTGTCCGCTCCCCCCATATTCCCGGGCGTCGCTGTTCAACATCTCTTTCCAGAAACCGCCCGTCGGCACGCCGATGCGATACTGATGTCGGGGCACCGGCGTGAAATTACAGAC
>RFHM01000385.1 GCA_003696865.1 Acidobacteriota bacterium
CAGATTCCACAGATGGACCCACATCTGTGATCATCGGTGCAATCTGTGGCCTAGTTCTCATCCCCGCGACGAGCGCGCCATGGACGACTCCTTCGAAAATCCACCGGTGATGAAGAGTCACGCTCTCCGCAGAAGAGTTCGACCCCTTCGCCGTTCGACTGCGGCGTTGACGGACGGAGGGGCGTCGGCTACTCTATCGTAGACTTTATGGTGACGGAGCGCGACAACGGCATTGATCGATACAACCAACGCTGGCCGGAGCAATCGCCGCTACAGGGTGGGATTTCGACTCATCTCCTTCACCGGCCGTTGGAGAAGTATCGGAACATCCATGGCCATCACCTCACCGCGATAGTGTGTTTCGGCCTCATCGACCGAAGAGGAGCAACGGTGGCGTTGGATGTGGATTTGCCGGCCCCTTTCATCCTTTCGCTCAAGGGATGGCGAAGACGAATCTCCGTATCTGCCCAGGATGTGCGTCGCTTCTGGCCCCACCGTGAACACGTGGAACGAGCCGGTATGAACATCGGCTCACTTAGCGAGTCATCATCGCGGCACGATGTCGAGAGTCTGGTGACGACCGTATACGAGACGGCGTCCATCGTGGAGGAGGCCACATGAAGAAAGTGGCGATCATCGTTTCCCAGGGGAGTTTCAATAACCTGATTCAAGTGGCCACGCTCGTTCGCGCCTTGACCGCCTCACCGGAGATCTCCGTCCGCGTCTTCTTTCGCGACGAAGCCATCCTCAAATTGACCAAAGAGCGCGTCAACCACCCGAACTTCTCCGAAGCCTATCGAGATCTGGAGGAGATGGTGCTCGTGCGCTTGCAGGCGGCTGATTTTGAGAATCTTCAAACCTTCTTGCGCGACTCCAAGCAACATGGGCAGGACGTCAAATTCTTCGCCTGCTCATCATCGATGTACATGTGCGGTCTCAAAGAAGAGGACCTCATCCCCGAAATCGACGCGCCGATGACGCTCACCGATTTCCTTCATCGGGAACTTCTCCCCGCCGACCTGGTGATGACGTTTTGAGGGGAACCTCGCCAGCCCTTGCTATATCAATGAGTCGTACATGGAGAAACCCCTGAGCGAACCACGCGGCGGCGCTATCTATGAACATTGGGGTCCTCAACAGGTAATCCCTCAATCCGTGCTGCTTCGTTCAAACTCCTATCAGCACTAACGAAAATGAGTGAAGGAAGACCAACAAGCAGACGGACCTCGTTCACTTCCATGGCACAAGCGAGTTGAATACTATCATATCCCCGGAGTCCATAGTGCTTGATCAAGTCCATCGCTCGCTTGACGACAGCTGGTGTGACCTCAATGACGTTATATTCCGTCTCGAAGTCGACTTCAAAATCAGCCACTGCCCGTTGAGCTTGGACACTATCCACCTCACCAGCACGCTGTTTTCTAACAATAGCGGCGAGCACCTCCGCTCCTGTGATCCGAGCGATCACGATTTCGTTGCCCGAGGCCGAATCGGTGACTTGAAGAACCCAATCAGTGCCTGATTCATATGCATAACGCTTAACCAGGGCACTGCTGTCAAAGTAATATCCAGCCACTCACCGACGCTCCTCGATGATCATTTCCGAGAGAGGTTTGCCGCTGACTCGCATTGGATGGTGATCCCGTGGCCGCGAAGGAGGCCGATCCACTTCGCTCATCAAACCACGTTCTTTCAGTAACCGCCGATAGAGGCGCCTCCTTTCCTGGTCGGACATTTGCGCCATCAGGCGGTCGAGCACCTGGCGAAGCTTCACCAGATGAACCGGTTCCAACCGACGGACAAGGTCCAGAACTCGCTCTAGTGTGGCCCGTTCTTCCAACATCGTCTTTATTATCACCGATTCCGCCTATGACGGCAACCGACGGATGACAGCTCTCATCCCCGAAATCGACGCGCCGATGACGCTCACCGATTTCCTTCATCAGGAACTTCTCCCCGCCGACCTGGTGATGACGTTTTGAGCGAGCCTCTGGGAATAAAGTTCGTCACAAAGCGATTCACCGGCCCGGAGCCATGGGCCACATATCAGGGTACCTCCAAATGACCGATGTTCATCGTCCACAACAAACGTCATCTCAGGAGATGATTGTCTTCACGAGCCCGTCGGTTTGCTGGGAATGGGAAGCGATGCGCGCGCGGCGATGGTCCGGATTTCAGCGGTCGGGATGACCTTGAGAGCTATCGGCAAAAATAAAGAAGGATTCCCCGAAACGATCATCGCCTTGTACTCGGCAACGCGACGACCGTCAGGGAAACCGCTTCTCCTGAACACAACTTGAACCGTGACTTCAATCCCTCGGGAAAAAGCAGGAATACGAGCAGGCTCTCCGTTTCCATCACCGATGGGGACCATCCCCACCATACGGCGAGGATGATCCCACCAATGATCCATCACCGACTAATCGGCGTGACGGAAAGCGGTTGTCTGGACAGTACGGCTCTGACCACGCGATGGCTCCGCCGCTGGGCCTTCGACCTGACCACACTGGCTGGAGCGGGACCGAATTCGAAGCGTGCACGGATATCGGCATTCATGAAGACATCTTCACCGGACAAATCTTCCGTCCTGGTCGGACGTCCCCACGTCTCGCCCTCATCAGTGGAAAGGAACGTGCGGAGATACTGAACGGGACTGGTATCCAGAGCGAGAGCGACGCCCGTCTCTTCGATCGGAGCCTCGGGCCACTGCAAGGCGACGTAAACGACTCCCGACTCGATGGTGATCGGCGGATCGATGGTGATGTCATTGACTCGGCCAATGAATCGCGATCCCTCCTGAGGAGAAATCGTCCCCGGAATAGGCACTTCCTGATCGAACAAGATGTTGGCCTGAGACAGCGGCGGCGGCGGTCCAGGAAGCCCATCACCATCATCTTCGCCAGTGAAGACGATCACGCGAAGTGGCTGTCCTGTGGGATCGGGTACATCGCTGAAATTCACAAACGGATGAGCGATGCTCGTCAACGTCGCCGGATATCGGCTGGGTTTATAGACATTGGCGACGATGCCCCCCGACGGCCCACTGAACCATGAGGCGGTGATGCCGCCATCATCGACTTGGTGGCGTTCGTTATTGAAGATGACATCCTGTTTGGCAACGCTGGCGCCGTTTTCGACAGTCAGCGTATAGTCGGCCGGAGGCCCATCGAAATGCTGAACGGCAACGACCAGTTTACGACCAAAGCCGTCATTAGGAATGGGATTGCCCTCTTCGTCAGTGACCCCTTGAGGCTGCAGATAAAGGGCGATGGATTCGCTGGCCGCATCTCCGCGAGGCCACATTTCGGGATTGGCCAAAGAGGCCATGCGAACGTCGCTGAGGAGCTTAAAGCCATCGAAGAAGAAGAGGAAATCATCCACTAACGTGCCCACCCAGACGTCGATGTCAGTTTCTCCTTCCCATCCCACGCTGATCTTCAACGGAATGGGGCCGTTGCCCAGCGCCTGCTTGCCGAGGGCATCGGGATCAAGGACGTACCAGTCGTGGAGCGTTCCAACGCCGCCGGCGAATGAGAAGAAGGTCTCCATCTCCTCGCTGAAGCTCCCATCGTCCCCAGCCGCCACGCTTCCTTGAACTTCAACCTTTTCGCCCGGTCCGGGGAATGGAATCTCCTGGGCCGACAGCGGATCATCATTCGGCTCGACCTCGGCAATAGCCGACTGGGCACTCGTCTTGGCCGGAGCCAGCGAACCACCAAAAGGAATGCTGCTCAGGGCCAAGAGGGCCAGAGAGCTCAAGGCAGTGATCATGCGAACTGTTCTTTTCATAACCAAGTCTCCTCCTTTAAAAGGTTTTAACCACGAAACAACCTTCGCTCATCCGCGGACCTCGTCCGCTCTCGACCGAAAAAACCGCACTCCGCGCGCCATCAGAGCAAAGGAGAAAAACGCTCGATGCATCGCCGAGAGCGACACGAGGGCACCGCGAATGTGTCTGTATCTTCATCATTTAGAAGCGTAACACCCCGGGCTGGCTGGAGCACCCTACCATAAACACCAACTCCCTGTCAACCATAGGCGCTCGTGGCGCAAGCTATCAGCTTGCGCTCCATTCCTCGAACACCCCTTTTC
>RFHM01000386.1 GCA_003696865.1 Acidobacteriota bacterium
ACCATATTGGTGTCTATGATGACCGTGATGTGAAGCAATATGAAATCATGATGCCTTCGCCTCCACCCGATGGCGATTTGATTCTGGCGGGCGCAGGAACGATTCGCGTCGTTGAAATGAGAGGGAGAGTCGTGAGTTATAATTCTCAGCGTATCCGTTTGCAGGACGATGAGAGAGGTCCAGGGTTGTTTTCACTCCTACAACCTCTATACGCCATATACGCCACCATGGGCGAGGATATAAGAGCGATAAGAGAGCATCCCCTTTTCTACCCCGACATCCTCCGCATTTTGATCACCAGATTAGGCGAAGCCGGCCTCCCCGATACGGATGTCTCGTTCAGCGACCGGGCCCTTGAACTCGCCTTCGATATAAACAATCCGGGATTACCCCTGATCTCGGAATTGAAGGACCATGCAAGGGGAGCCCGGGGGTTCATCCTCCCACATTCTCACGAGGGTGAGACGCGACGCATTGTATACATTGAGGAATATGCCGACTACCCTGTGGGAGACTTGAAGGCCCTTGGGTGGGTTTTGTGGCTATTTTTTACCGGGGAGGCTGAATTTCGGGATGGCAAAATTCGAGACAAGCAACTCATACCTTTGTTAAGCGAGTCCACTCCCACGCGTCCTTTTGATGCTTCCTCTGATGCTTATAGAAAACTCAACGAAGAACGTGATAGGCATCGAAGACTGGCGACGCTTCAACGGCTTGTAAAAGCTTATGCTGAGCGAGGCCGATCCGAAAATGCATCTCCTGTGAACCGGCTCTGTTATGCGGCAGCGCGATCCTTCGCCAAATGGGTATGGCCCGATCAGCCAGAAATTCTCGAAAATGGACACCTACCTGGAATATGGCAGGAGATGCAGATTGGTGATCTTGTGATTCAATTAGCCAGAGACGAAGGATGAGGAGGTAGGGACATGGCCTTTTTGTGTCAGACGTGTGAATTGAATTTCGAGGAACTCCACATGGACATTTACATGCAGGAGTTATTGGATGAGCGAGGCGTCGAAGACGATCGAATCCGGTTATACTGTCCTGTATGTCGGGGCATTAACCATCTCAACCTGAGGCCATACGGGATTTTCTACTGGAACGGAAAACTTTATCGTTGGCGCTCGGCAACGACGACTCTGACCAGCGAAGGATACGAGATCAATATCAGCGAGACATTAACCATCAAAATTCCCGAGGGACAGTTGGAAGTCATTAGTAAGGAGACCATATGCTATCCGGCCATTCCTGTCTTTCGCCAGATGGACGGTACTTTGACATATCCTCAGTGGCCGGTGAGAAAAGAGTATATCGATTTCATCGATACCCAAAGGGATGCTCAACCAGCGGTCACACAAAACAGATATCATATTAGCCTTCATCTGAAGAGAGTGGAAGAACGCGTTGAGGTGGATCTTCCGCTGGTACCCGTTCGAGTTGGCGAACCTGCACAGGAAGAAAATGCCATATTCGAGGGCGTACATCTTGTCTTGTGGCCCGATGTTCCCTATACAAAATGGAGACGTTATTTTCTCCGATTTGGCTGTGTAGGAGAACAGGCGCAGGATCTCACACGTCGCGTTAAGGTCTCGGCCTATGCCCATCGAGAACTCCAATCCGAGCGTAAGGAATGGATTCCCATAGGCGTCATCGCAGAAGATGGAGTGACCCGGTTTGAATGCGTTGAAAGTCGGCCAGAATGGGCAGCGATTGAGTTCGAGAGTGCTGTGCGGGGTGAACTCGAAGGTGGAGGGATATGGGCAATTCCTTCTGCAGATGAAACTTACCCGACATACATGCCGACCGTGGCCGTGGACTTTGGAACCTCTAATACCTTCATCGCCTGGAACGATCCCAACACGCAGAGAACGGAACCCATCCCAATGGAGAGTTGCGATCGATTCATCATTCATGGCTCGGATCTCCCAACGGTGGTTGACTTTCCCGATACATGGCCGCCGCGACATGGATTTGGACGGAGAAATGCATTGCTCCCAACGGAAATACTGACCCGTAAGAGACTAGAAGAGTTGAGGGTTCGTTCTGATGAGATAGCGCAATGGAAACCCGTCCGCGACTATGGCATTCCCAGCAGCGGACTCGACGTCAGATATCCGGAAACAGAACATATCATTGCCGAGTTCAAATGGAAAGACGCGATTCCAGATGAGGCGTTTCGTGGGCAAGCGGCAGACCTTCAAAAGCATTATCTCGAATTTCTCGTTCTCTTTGCATTGGCTCAGTTGGCCCACAGCCAATCGATTGGTCAGAGTGTGGATCTCAGGTTCTCCTATCCATTGGCATTCACTCAGAGACAGCGCGAAGATTTCAACGGGATTTTGACGGAGATCTGTCAATCAGTGAGCGCTCAAACGGGTATCTCCATCAGCTCAGAGCTCCCCATGGACGAAGCCCGTGCAGCGGCGAGCTCGATAGGAACGTTGGCTGCGGATTATTCTGCCTTCCTTTATGTTGATATTGGCGGCGGGTCATCTGATATTGCTCTGGAGGTTGTTGGAGAAAATCAAAATCGGCGAGGCTATCGTTATATCGTCAGCTTCCAGTATGCCGGGAGTGGCTTGGTCTACGCATTCTCGGACGGAGGATGCCTGAGGCCGGATTGTAATGTGACCAAATTCAGGCGCATGATCCGTGAAATTGGCCAGCCCATCGAGATTTTACGTAGGGGAACCGTGTTCCATCCGAATAAGAGGAATCCCATTATGGCGAAAACCTCTTACTTCTACTCCTACCTCAGGGAATTTTTAGCGCGCTTGTTAGCCGCTCATATTATCACGGGCGAATGGGCTGAAGATTTGAACGAGGAGGAAAAGGAACTGATATTAGGGAATGGATATCTCGTTGCTCTATATCCACTGGGGAATGGCTGGGGATTTGGTGAATTGATTGATCCCCAGTATGCCAGGGATGTCTTTTCAAAAAGATTGGCGGATCGAGTCAATGATATTCTTCAACAGGCCGTCGATCATGATGACTCCCACCAATCCTGGCCACAGGTCTCAGTGAGGGGCGCGAACCTCCCTCACGAACCTAAGGATGCCGTAGCTTATGGGCTCCTGCGTGGGTGGGATCAAGGGAATCCCGAGAGGGAAGAGTGGTCATTCCGAACGATTCTCGGCTGGACGACGAGAGTGGGAAGGACGCGGAGATGTGAGTGGTTCTTGCCGGTGACGGATCGAGCTGGGCGCCCCGAACAGGTCAGAGAGCCATTACCAGAAAATCCGATTCTGGATTGTCCCGAGGACGAATGGCCCTCGTTTCCCAGGAGGCTCCCCACTCCCCACCTTCTCGATCCTGGTTTGAACCAGGTGCGAGATCTTTTACGAAGGGAATGTGTGGAGAGTGGATCAGAGAGGGAGTGGTTCAGCAAAAGTCCCTTTCATGTCCTTTTGGAAAAACTCTTCAAGTCTAAGCTGAAGGAGTTGGTATGATGTGCGAACACATATCAAAGTTAGGATCGCATTATCCGGGTCGCTTTTGCATATATTGTGGCGATGAAATCGCCGAGATCGATGCCGAAGGTGGTCAAATCATTCTTAAGAGCAAGAGTGAGAACCGTCGAAAATACATTGCCGTCATCTTCAACGATCGGCAAGTGCGAGTGAAATCAATCAATCTGGGAGGTAACGATTCCGACATCGAAATCGAATTCGAGGAGGAGGAAGGCAAGACGAAACGTCCTGGTCGAGATTTAATCTTGGCATTTCAGAATTCGGAAGAAGTGTTGAGAATCTAAAGACCCCGAGAGTGAGGAGAGCGTAATGAAGAAGCGTATAGAGCCATTCTCGATCGGAGGACTGTTTCTCGCCATCCTGCTTCTGATCTATGGTTGCGATGGGCCCGATTGTGCGCCGCCAGAATGCTCGCTCCCGAAGGCCCCTCCCGCTTCTCATTCAACCGGAGATTCGGGAGGACTGATCGTGACAGACCTCTCCGGGAGTATGAGGGGATTTGCCCGTCCCAATTCTGTGCAGCTCTATATCGTTCATAATGCCTTGGAACGAGCCGTTCGGAATGCCATGGCTTCTATAGAGCCGGGAGGGAGGATCTCTCGTTGTTATCTCGGTCGTGAACTGGATTGTAATGCCAATATCTCACTGGAAGCGATGGATCGTGCTTCCACGTATTCGGAGCCGGAAAGCCGATTGGATCTCTTCATGCGAAGATCGGGCGCCGGGGATTCGGGAGAAGATCCCATCGATCCGTATCGCATCGCCGTTCTCATCACCGATGGGATGCAGGCTCGAGCATCTTCGTCTTCGGCACCGGGCCCTTGCCTGGCCGGGGCAGACCCGGATTGTATTGCCTACCTGTTGACCGAGAGAATCCAGCAGGGATATGGTGTCTGGCTGGCCGTTCTTCTTTTGCCTTTCCGTGGACAGTACTTCGCCGAACGCCCGGTGACTCCCTCGGATTGGCAGCGAATCCAGGCTCACATTTCGCAACTCGTTCAGGATCCGTATTTTCAGGGGATTACCTTTCGGGTATTGCGCCCTGGCCCCACGTCCTACACTTTTCAGGGGGTCAGGCCTCTCCTCGTTCTGGCATTATCCAAAGACAAGCAACTGGGTCGGACGTTCGTACGGGAATTCAGCCGCCAGTTGAGGAGCGGGCATGTCACTCGACCCGACGATGCGATTTATACGATGGAACTCGCCCCACTGGATGTGCGTCCGGGCTTGATTACCAATGTCTCTCTTGATTCCCCCGAATTCCTGGATCAGGTCCAGCCCATTCATGGAGAACGAGGCGATGGATTCTACGATTATCTCATAGAATGTGATCACAGTGCGGAGGCAACGTTCACCATAGAATGGGAACAACGAGAGGGCATAGAAGCCATACCGGATGGATCACGCCTCCGTTGGGAACTCGTACCCTCCGATGAGGGCAATCTTCCCACCGATCGGTTGCTGATTTCCGGTCCAGTTGGTGGACAATTTAAGGCTCAATTGTCTACACATCTGTTGAAAGAAGGATGTTATGCTCGTTGCTATATTCTCCAGGCCCGGCTTGAGATCGATCCTCAAGCCTCTCCCTTCTGGATGCATCTTCATGCTGACAACATGATCGATGCACCGGAGAGATTATACGGGCTGAAAAATCTGGTCCAAACCGTTCTTGAAAACACCGTTCGACGACCTTTCAAAACTGACATTCTTCGTTTTCGAGTAGAGCGAAAATGAATCACCGGAACCCGCGCGTCATTTACGGAATTGATTTAGGGACGACCTTCTCCGCCATTGCCTATGTAAATCCCAATGGTGAGCCCATATGTGTTCCCCTAAGGGGGGAGGAAGAGTTCACGATTCCCTCCGCCGTGCTTTTCGTCGAGCAGAATGAGGTCTACGTGGGCGCGGAAGCTATCAACAATAGTTGGAGGGAGGGAAGTGTTCTTGTGGAGTTTGCTAAGCGAGATATCGGCTTACAGAATGGTCTGACGTGGCGGTTCGCAGGATGGGAATACACTGCGGAAGAGATTTCCGCTCTCATTCTACGGAAGATAGTGCAACAATTGAGTCAGGATAGGCGAATGTCGCCAGTGCGAGATGTCGTCATCACTCATCCCCAGTATTTTTATATGAACCAGAAGGAGGCCACCAGGGAAGCGGGTGAGTTAGCGGGTTTAAATGTGGTCGCTACCATTACCGAGCCGAATGCCGCCGCCATTGCGTACGGGCTGGCCGAAAGAGCCACAACACAGGACTGTACCATTTTGGTCTTCGACCTCGGCGGAGGGACGTTCGATGTCACCCTGATGAGGGTGGGGGAAGAACGCGTTGAGATGTTAGGTAGCGATGGAGATGCGCGACTTGGAGGCATGGATTGGGATAGAGAGATCGTCGAGCTAGCAAAACAGGAGTTCGCTCACAGATCGGGTGAGGATTTCGATTCGGTGGCCTCGCCGGAGGAAAGAATCCGGCTCCGGAAGGCAGCGGAGAGGGCTAAGATGGAGTTATCGAGGGCTGACAGGGACAGGT
This sequence comes from Acidobacteriota bacterium, assembly GCA_003696865.1. Taxonomy (GTDB): domain Bacteria; phylum Acidobacteriota; class Blastocatellia; order HR10; family J050; genus J050. The sequence continues at coordinate 6,003 of RFHM01000386.1, forward strand.
ATCGCCTTTTCATCCAAGCAGGAGGATACACCTTACCTCTGGAGATCTCCCGTGCCGAGTTTGAGGGAATGTGCCGGTATCTCGTCGAACGATGTATAGAACGATGTGAGCGATTGTTCCAACAGACTGGATACAATTGGGCGGAAATCGATGAGATCTTGCTGGTCGGGAACTCCACGAAGATGTCCATGATTCAAGAGGAATTGAGGCGGATATCCGGAAGAGAACCTCGCATTGATGAATACCCCAAACTGATGGTTGCAAAAGGTGCAGCGATATGGGGATACTGGGTGAGAGAAGGACGAACCGATGCTCGCTGGGTCACACCGGAAGAAGAGGAACCTTCCGGTCTGGCAGTGGCTGAGAGTCCACAAGTTTCTGGCCGCACTGCCCATGGACTAGGTGTTCTTGCCAGGATGGGGGGACGTGACCGCATCCGCATCCTGATACCACAAAACACGCCGACGCCTCATGCCGCAGAAGAAACATTTTATACCATCAGAGACAATGCGACTGCTATTCTCGTTCGGCTGTATGAAGGGGAATCAGAAAATCCGAATGCATGTTGCCCGATTGGCCAAATTCTTATCGAAGATTTACCGCCGCGACCCGAGGGGCAGCCAGTGAGGGTAAAATTCGAGATTGACCATTCTGGTCGAATGCAAGTCGAAGTCACCGATATAAGAACGGGTCGGACAACGATCAAGGAGATAAATAGGGATCTTATCCGCCCTCTACAAGGGATCAGCTTTGAGGATCGACGGCGACATCTCTCTGAAATTATTGTGAGGTGAAGAGGGGCAATCCATGAGATGCTATAGTTGTGGGCAAGAGGTTGGGGAGGAGACCGAGCGCTGTTCTCATTGTGGGCAACCTATGGAGACGGGGATTGGCAAACCAGCGGGAGTGCAAGGAGAATCGGTGAGCAGACCGGGTATGACAGCGGGAGCTGAGGCAGATATCTCCTCGGAAGTTCCTCCCAGCGAAGCGAAAGCGGAAAGCCGACCCCGGCGGCCCGAGCCGAGAGCGTGGCATCCGGACAGAGAGAACGTAGAATCCTGGGCGCGCGAGGAATTGAACCACTACGAAGTACTGGGACTTGGAGAAGATGCACCTGATGGAGAAGTGGAAAACCGTGTCAATATGTTGGAGAGAACGCTGGAAGAGTGGGCTCGAGATCCCATGGACGCCCGCCTGCAGGATCTCGGGCGTGAGGGTCTCAGACGCCTTTCCGAAATGCGGCAAGCATTTCAAAATCGTGCAGCGTACAATCAGGAATTGGAGTGGGAACGACACCAGCGGGCGGTCGAGGAGATAAGGCGTCTTGCCGAGGACTTTACCCGGGATAATATTCTCCAGGCCGATGAGTTGCAGACCTTGCAGCGCCGAGCCGTCGAGGAGGGGTTAAGCCCAGAGGAACTCAACGAGATATTGGGAGAGCTGGATGGTCGGGGTGTGCTCACGGGCATTACCGTCGACGGAGGCCGGGTTCGGACATTGGAGGAGCTGATGGATAAATGCCAGGGGCGTGGAGGAGCGCTCGTCGACGTCATGTGGGGCGGGGAGATTGATGGCTGGTTAGAGCAGGTAATCGGTAGAAGAGATCTGGCTGATCAACTCAGGAAAATAAGGCAGCAGTATGCCGAAAACCGGCCATTGGGCGCGCAGACCTGGTTATGGTATGCCGGAGAAAAGGCATTGATACTCACGGGACACATGGGAGAAGAGCGTGTATCGACAATAGGAGAGTGGGTCCGGGGTATCTATGGGCGGGGATTGGAGGAGGCATCGCAAGAGGCGCTCATTGACGGGCGGTTGGAACGCTGGCTGCGCATCGCCATGGGGCGGGAGGACCTGGCCAAAATAGCGACCGAGGAAAAAAGGAACGGGCGCGAGGGATTGTGGCGATTACTCTGGGAGATAGGCGGTCGAGAAGTCTCAGTAGAATCGGCATATGAGGCGACTCAAAGACTCGTGCAAGAGATGCCCGACTTCCTGGATGCCCGCTACTACCACGCCATTCACTGTTGCCGAACGGGCCGATTGGAGGAGATGCGCCGTCATCTGAAGTACGTAATAGAGAGCGATCCTACCTATTCGGAAAGAGCCAGCCTTGATCCGGCTTTCGCGGAGGTGAGGGATGACGTTCGAAAATTGATACAGAGCGTGACTCTCCAGATGTGGCTGAGGGAGGCAGTCGAACCCGCGCAGAAACGCGATATTATAACCGATAGCGAGCGCCTCGAACTCATAAACGAAGCCGAACGACGAGGGATAAATCGGGCGACGGCACGAAGGGTCATCAACCAACTACTCCCCTCACTGCAAGTCGAACCATCACAACTCGATTTCGGAACGATTCGACGAGGCAAAACGGCCCATCGCGTCATCGAAGTCAAAAATACCGGCGGAGGACATCTTCGGGGTAGGGTCATAGCCGGAGCTTATTGGATCGAGACCGATCCGACGAAATTGGATCCGACGAAATCCGAGCAATTTGTGGAAGTGCGCATTGACACCTCGGGCTTACCACCGGGGGTGCAGACGGCCGATGTGTCATTTCGAACATCTGGGGGAGTATACTCTGTACCTGTCAAAGTAGAGATCAAGAAATCACGCATTCTCGCATTTCTCGCAGTTATTGCTGCTGCATTGTCAGTTGCTGTTCTTGCTCTTCCAAAAGTAAAAATTTGGGGCATTCATCATCCTCCGAAAGTTGAAGAAGTTGTAGCTCAGCCCCGGGTCATTACGCCTGGCGAGAAGGTGACATTAAAGGTGCGGGCAATCGACCAGGACGGGGATGATTTGACATACACCTGGGATGCCTCGGCGGGTCGGATTATGGGAAACGGCCCCACTGTTACTCTGGATACTTCCACGATTGATGGCCGGGTGACGACGCCAATCCTCGTGCGCGTAACTGTCGATGATGGGTATAAAGCCGTACGGGGAGAAATAAACATTCCCATTGGAGTCCCGCCTTTCAAGGTGTCTTTGGAAAGTCCAGGGGAAGCCCGTCCGGGTGATACCGTCTCACTCTCTGCCCATGTCCAGGGTGGTGACAACCAGGCACTCACTTATCAATGGTCGACATCGAGAGGTCACATAGTGGGGAGCGGACCACAAGTACGCCTCAGAATTCCCCAGGCGGCGTCACCGGGAAGCATTCGGGTCAGGGTAACCGTCACGGACGGACGAGGATATTCAGCCACGGACGAAAAAGCCATTGAAATCATCGTGCGGACACCTGCTAATCATCCGCCGGTCATACATAGTGTGGACATTGATCACCGGCAAGTTCGGAGGGGGCAGCGGGTCTCTGTGAGGGTTTGGGCAGAAGATGACGACGGTGATGCGCTCACATATGAGTGTACGGCCACCAACGGGGCCCAAGTTATTGGTGGTGGGCCTTCGTTCAGGATTCTGACAACCGGGGTTCATACCGCCCCAGGTCCCGTGCGCGTGGAGGTGATGGTGAGGGCCTATGACGGTCACGCATGGAGCATACCGGAAACCCGCTCCATAACAGTTGTTCCCCCGCCCCCACCAATTCGAAGCTTCCCTGTATTGCACATTCACGATCCTTCGGATCGTTCTGCATACTGTCGTGGTTCCCTTGAAATAGACAGTGATGGAAGGGTGCGTTATCGTACGGATGCGTCTGGTGATGGCCAGAGAGATGATTTTTCGTGGTCAACCGTCAGCCAGTGTGGTAGGGGCGGTACGAGAATCAGGGGGCTGAGCTCTTTCTACATCAATCTCCGGGGAGGGCAAGGGTTCACGTTTGCTCATGTCGACGAATACGGGAATGATCTAGGTCCCCAGGATGTCTTGCTCGCGCTTGGATGTCCATAGCCATTCTGTATCCGCTCACTTGTTTTTTACCAGATGAAGGGAGGGGTTATATTATGATTCAAGGGAAATCGATTTTGAAAGCGATGATGGTGCTGGTAATTCTTTGCCTCAATACAGTTATCGGGTTCGCTCAACAGCAGGTTGGAATTCCTTTCCAGATCGAGAAAGGATTTGTCCTGGAATTTGCGAAGCCATATGAACGCCTGACCTTAGATATTGGGGAAAATGATTTCACACCACGCGAAACGATCGACGTGATTATCAGTGCCGAAACGACATTTGTGAACAGGGGAGACATTCCTATAGAGAAAAGCGTCGTGCGACCCGGCATGGAGGTTGACATTAATGGTGAGCGCTTTAGAACCCGCTTCATCGCTCACGAGGTTAAGGTTACCACCAAGATTACCTCTTGGGAAGTAGAGGTGAATGGTTATTTCGAGAAACTCGAGGGTGATGCGGCGCGCATCGATGGTCAAACCGTCATCTTGGCCGGGCCGCGCTTCGAGATCCCCCAGTCGTGTTGCAAGCAATTGAGATCCGAGGGCGTCCCAAAAGACATCAGGAAGAAACTGAAAGATCTCAAACTGGAAGCGCCGACAAAAGAGCAACTTCTGCGAAAGATAGAGATGGCCATTGGAAAAGAACGAGCCGCACAATACGGACCGGCAATACTGAGGCACGTTCAAAAGGTAGGGGCAGTGACCATTCAAGGCAAGAAGGGGTGGCAGGGAAGACTATTTCGATCGTTCAGCGAGATGATGCTGGGCTCCCAAGTCGAAATCAAAGGTCAAAGGCAACCAGAAGGCTACATCATTGCTACAGAGGGGACGGCGCAGCCCAATCTCCTGACCGGGACAGAAAAGATGTTAATCCAACAGGTGCAGGAGAATCTCACGCTCCCCCCTCCTGAGCGGCTCGTTGGTGGAAGAGCAAAAATTGGTGGCAGAGCAGTTAAGTTCGTCAATGACCTTGAACTCCAGCAGTATGTCACCAAGGTCGGCTACAAATTGATACCTCGTTATATCAGAGACATGCCCCGTGATGATCCGGCCAAGCTCACGTTTCGCTTCTATGTGATCCAGGATGACACATTCAACGCTTTGGCGCTCCCCGATGGGTCGGTGTTTATCAATACAGGTCTCCTGAAAATTCTCAAGAACGAAGCCCAACTCGCAGCCGTTCTCGGTCACGAGATCGCGCACATCACCTATGAACATCCACGCCAGAGATGGAAGAAATTGCTCTTATTGATGATGCTCAGCGAGGTGTCGTCTGAGATATTAAGGCGCTTTGGCTTGGAGACAATAGCCGACCTCACGAAATTTGGCATCGGCTTTTTTTCTAATAAATTTAGCCGCGAGTTGGAAAATCAAGCCGATCGCGTTGGATTGTTCTACATGTACGACGCCGGTTACGATCCGCGAGAGGCGCCAAAGGTCTGGCGCGAGATCCTGAAGTTTGTGGACGAAAATGCATTCTCCATCTTTCTGTACTCTGATCACCCGGCGGCGCAGCAACGGTTGAGGAACCTGAATCGGGAAATCGCATATAATTACTACAACGCTGATCTCAGTAAGAAAAAGGTCGGCGAGGATGAGTACCATAGGGTAGTCGGGAGATACTTTGGTCTCGTCCGAAGACGACGGTAGTCGACCAGTATGTAGTAAAGAGGCCCCAACTAGTTGATAGTTCAGTGAGGAATCGGCCACGAAGGCACAATATAAGGGATAGCTGAAGAGGAGAAGCGACCGAAGTATACGAAGCAGGCATACACAACTTAGGACGCCAACTGGTTTTGTTGTCGGAGATCATGGTTCTGCCGCGGAGTCCCGGATTCTTTTGAGATACCCCGAGTCCGCGCATTGAGACTGATTGTTGATGAACAAGGTCGAAGGATATCGAGATGAAAAAACGAGTTTGGTTAGTGCAAATGATTGAGTTCAACAGTGTGATTCGAAGGTTTTTTTGCTATTTGCTCTTGTTCTGTATGGCTCTGTGTGTTCACCCCCCATTGGTCTTCATGTCGAACTACATCCATGTACAAGATAGAGCCGTCCGAGTCTCGTTTCGAGGAGGGAATGCCGAGCATTTCGCACCAGGAAGTGCGATCGACTCAACAGGCGGTTCGGGTATTCAACGAGCGACCCCGGAGAAAGAGATCTTGGTTAAAGAACTGAAACAGCTTCAGCGTACAGTAATAGAAAAGATACAACACGATGTTGACGCGACAGCAGAAGCATTTTTATGGGCAAAACAAAAAAGTGGTTGGTTGTTCTGGGCGCGAATATTCGGTCCCATTCTTACCTTCGCGGAAAAGGCGCTCACTGCATTCAATAAAATAGTCACGCTAACAAGCGCAGAAAGCCTCCCCGGGAAAGTCCAGGAAGCCATTCAAAGATCACAAAACCCAATAGAAGTAGTGTCAACCCTGATGGCCATCCACCAGCTCAAGGAGGCGGGTAGGAAATTCAAAGCAGCAATCACGGGTCCAAAATACAATGCTCTCGTAAAAGACATGCTTGAAGAAGCAGACAGGACATTGGCTTTATTATCTTCCGACTACGATGGCTATAAAAATGTCATCAAAAATCGCATCAACTCAAGTTTTGAAAGTCCGGTCGGAATCCCTCACAAAGCGTCGAACGTGTCGAGAGAAACGGTTGAGATTGTGTGGGGGACCTCTGTGATGGAAGCTGAGATCAGACGAAGATTCAGGCGTCTCATCAACGAATTGGAGGTAAAGGTTCTTCCACAGGATCAGGTGAGTCATCTAATTAGTGAGATAGGGCGGATAAGATCAGATATCGCCAAATCCCAGAATCGATCGAGAGAAATAAATTATACGACCTACCTCAAGAGCGATGGTCAATATGAGCCTCAGAAAGTGAGTGTGAGATTAGGAACCATTGGAGAACTGCGTCGGTTGCAAGGGGAGGAATTTGGCAGATTCGCCCAGGATTTAAAGATCGAACAAATAATGGTGTTCAAGACCTCGGTGGAGCTTGGGATTGAAGTAACCATCTTGTATACGTCCTCTGCGACGGGTAAGGTTATAGCCGAAGTAAAAAAAGGGTTCATCATACCTTCTGCCATCAATCTATCTAACCGCATATTATTTCCAAGCAATGCTGAAGAACAAATAGATATGATACCTCAAGAAATGTTGATGACACTGCCAACAGAATTTTCCAATCTTTGGATAATCGTTGATGACGTAATCAATCACATTTCGTATCTGCTACAAGCGCCTCAGCAGATCAATCCCATTCCAACCATTCTGTTGGTAGACACCTCGGGCAGCATGGCTAATAACAATAAGATTGAGCAAGCGCGAGCGGCTGCCCTGGATGCCTTAAGTGAGATTCGTGCCAGTGTCCGCAAAGGTGCTGCGACACCACCAGTCGCTGTATTGACTTTCGCCGGGAGCTGCAGCCCGACGAATACACGGAAGCTTATTGATTTTACGACAAACCTGGATCAGGTGGAACGTGTCTTACGCTATAGGCTTCCGAGACCCGGTGGTGGGACCCCATCACCGCAGGCGGTTGATGTCTCCATCAATGAGATGAAAGCATTTCTCAGCCGGTATGGCAAAGCTACTGAAGGTCGGATTATCTTGCTCAGCGATGGACAAAGTACGTGTGGCAGGGTTCGCCCACCAGGAATATATAGCAAGAGGTGGGATATTCCTGTGGGGCGTGGTCCCAGCCAATTTGTGAGCGGTCAAGGGCAATCGCACATCACGTTCCTTACCATCGGATTTGATGTCCAACCAGGCTCTGAGGCGGAACGCGATCTGCAATATCTGGCTTCGATTTCAGGTGGCAAATATTTCAATGCCCCGGACAGGCGTCAGCTCGCACGAACCTTTCAGAAATTCGTCCGAGTTTTCATACCAAAGGATCTTGCGTTGGTTCGGATTACGGTAAGTAGCACACTCGCTGACTTCGAACGCGGACGGCAGGCGATGTTTCAGCGCGATTATCAGACCGCTCTTCAATCCTTCCGATCGTTTGTAGCCGCAGAACCTGATAATCCTGCCGGGCTTTACAATCTCGCTCAAGCGCTTGAGGCGACAGATCACTATAAAGGTGCCGCTGAGTACTACAGCCGCTATTTGGCCGTAAACCCGAGTGCGCCTGACCGGACTGAAGTGGAGCGACGAATCCTACAAATGAGGCAGGATTACGTGGATCAATTTAACTATTATCTCGAGATTCTTCGCAGCGATCTGGCTTATCTCAAGAATTATTATCAGAGTCTTTTTCACCGTCGCAATGAAGAGTTGGCCAAGGAGTTCGGCGGATTTGTCAACGAGAAAGCCGAGTTTTATGCGAAGCTCGCCGACATCTTGGAAGTGAGAGAACAGTGGTTACAAGCGGGGGGCCGCGCTCTTTCTGATTCGCTCTACACTCTTGCGGACCGCGTAGGATGGCCTACATTTGATCGTGATGCAGTGAGTTTGCTCACCATCCCCATTGCTCAACTCGAGGAGTTGATAGAGCGGCTCGCCGAGTATCAAGCCCGGTTCGTTCATTAACGTGGATTCCCAACGGATTGATAACCCCAAGCGGATATCGAGGTGGTGAGTAGGACCCGGTTGATCTCGCCCACTGCTCTCACGGTTGGGCATGAGTGTGTAGGCGTCAAGCAGTGAGCCTATGAGGGCTATCGACAGCAGAACGTCATATCTTCCGTCTACGTGCTGCTTCGGAAGTTGCTACCGGGACCGGTTTCGGGCTCTTCGGTTGGGATCCACAAACTTGCCTCTTCCGGCGTCCGGGAGGCGTGGAGTTCGCTTCCTGAGAGAGCCATGGCCAACGGGGTCTCTCCCCGAGCGGCCGGTGGGCGACGCTTGCTCCTTGAGTGGCCACGACCGATCGGCTTTGATTCGGTAACTTCGCTCACCGGACGGTCCGCATGGCCGGCGAATTCAAGGACGCTCGACGCCCATCGATCCGGTCAGCCTCCCTCAAGTGATCGAACGGGGCGCGGTGGGCCTTCGACCCGATGACAGCTCATGCGAGGGGGATTCCATGAATACCGAGACTCTCCAACTCATCGTTTTGTTGGTGGTTTTCCTCATGATCATTTACCTCCCATTCTGGCTCATCCTCCCGGCCAGGGTTCGAGAACGAATAGCCGGGAACGTTATATATGGAGTGCTCAAGTTCTTCGTTCTCCTTCCCTTCCGCGTGGTGTGGTGGTTCATTAAATTGATCTTGTGGTTTGTCAGACGAGAGGCCAGCGTATGACTCGCCTTTACGTGTCGCCGACGCCGATCGAACCGCTGAGCCTGAACGCTCGGGGCAGAGATCTGCGTGTCTGCGAGGGGCTGGAGAGTCTGCGGCGCATTGATCACGAATTATGGCACGGATGGTGGCGTCATCCACTACTCAATCGCCAGTCCGGAAATGTGCCGGAAGTGATGCGCGTCATTGATGATCGGAATCC
>RFHM01000056.1 GCA_003696865.1 Acidobacteriota bacterium
GAGCCCCGTACATGGCTCGGGATCTCATCTCTCAGGCCGAACATGGCGCCGATAGCATCGTGGGCGTGGTGACGACATCCCGGCGGGTGGCCCGAGATGTGGTTTCTCTTTTGTCGACGATGGTGGAGCAGGTTGAGCGATCGGAGGTGGTGCGCGCGGCGCTGATCGATCACGGGTTCGTATTGGTATGCGATTCCATCGAGCGCGCCGTTCAGTTCGCCAATGCCTTCGCTCCCGAGCACCTGGAAATCATGGCTCGGAGGGCGCGCGCGCTCGCCCGGCGCATCACCTCGGCGGGATTGATCCTGATCGGCGATCATTCGCCCGTTCCGGCGAGCGATTATGTCGTGGGAACGAATCACGTCCTCCCCACCGGTGGAGCAGCCCGGGTGTACTCCGGGCTCTCGGTGCTGGATTTCCTGCGTCGAGTCCATATCGTCGAGTGTACGCCCGCCGGGTTGCGACGTCTCGTCACTCCCCTCGAGGTCCTGGCGCGCGCCGAAGGGCTGCCCAATCATGCGCGGGCCGTCAAGGAGCGATTCACATGATGAGCGAATGGGTGAAGCGCAGAGTCCACTGGCTGGAGCGGGCCGAGGGCTATCGCATGCCGGAATCCGCCGACCTGGAGCAGGACGCGGCAGCGCCTCCAGAGGTAATCAAGCTGGATGCCAACGAAAACTTCTTCCTTCCTTCGGAGTTATTGAGAACGTGGGCTCGAGAAGTCGCCGATCAATTGGATCCTCGATTTTACTCCACCGTCGAATACCATCGCGTCGTGCGCGCCCTGAGTGACCGGGTTGGCCTCTCGCCGGCGCACATCGTGTTGGGCAACGGAGGCGATCAGATCATCGATCTGGTGGCGCGCACATTTCTGGATGCCACGGCCAAAGCCGTCTCCATCTCGCCGACCTACTCGTTCTATCGTCTTCGGGCGCGATTGACCGGCGCAGCCTGGACGGAAGTACCGTTACGCGAAGATTTCTCGCTCGACGTCGATCGCTTGTTGGACGTGGGTCGAGAAGCCCAGATGATCTTTCTCTGCTCGCCCAATAATCCCACCGGGAATCGGTTCGATCCCGAACAGATCCGATCCATCCTGCGGCGTTTTGACGGCCTCGTGTTCGTTGACGAAGCCTATGCCGAATTCGCCGGAGAGACACTGGCTCGCTGGGTGACCGAATTCCGTCATCTCATCATCATGCGCACGTTCTCCAAACTCCATGGGCTCGCCGGACTCCGGCTCGGTTACATGCTGGCCGATCCCATCATCGCCCGACCGTTCGCCGAAAAGATGCAATATCCTTATAGCGTCAGTACATTCACGCTCCACATGGCCTTGAAGCTGTTAGAGCACGACGAACACGTGCGCACGGCCGTCGAACAGATGCGCAGCGAACGGGCGCGGCTGCAACGAGAGTTGAATGCTATTGAAGGAATCAGGGCTTTTGATTCCTGCACCAATTTCATCCTGTTCCAGGTGAATCGACCGGTGGAATCGGTGCATCAGCAGTTGATCGAGCGAGGGCTGTTCCTGAAGAAGATCGGCGATGTGATGTCATATCAGAATTGTCTCCGAACGACCGTGGGCCCTCGGGAAGTGAACGATCGACTCATCATCGCCTTACGGAGGATATGTGAGACCTAGTCGACGGGAATACCGGCGGATCAATGTCGCGGGGCGCGCCGCCTATATTCGACGAGATCGCGTGAACGGTCTCAGCGAAGTGGAAGCCATCATCTTCGATTGCGACGGCGTTTTGATCGATACGAGGCGATCGTACGATCGAACCATCGGACGGGCCGCTTGTTTCATCCTCGATCGACTGGCGGGATTCTCCTTCCCTCGACGAGTGATCACCTCGTCGATCATTTACACGCTGCGCGGAAGCGGTGGGTTCAATAGCGACTGGGATTCGACGTATGTGATCCTGCTCTATCTCTTCTCTCGACTTCCTAAGCCGTTTCTCCTTCGCTTCCACGAAGCCTACCAAAGGTTGGTCCATTCGCCCGATAGTGCGAGCGCGCCGGCGGAAACGCTCCAGAGCCTGGCATTGGCGCTTCGCGGATCGCTGCCCGAGCACTGGATCCGAGAGCGCGTGGAGTCGATGCGAGCGGGATTATCGAGATTCGTTGCCCAGGCCGATCATCGAGGAATATCCTCATTGGAGAAGCGACTCTGGGCGGCGTCTCAGCCGGAGTGGCGCCGGGCGGCACTTGATTCGTTCAAGGCGTTGCTCGGCTATCCCGAGCGGGCGGGTCAGAGTCTCCTGGCCACGGTGTTCGACGAGATCTTCTATGGCGCTCGCCTGTTCCAGCGCGTTCACCGCCGGCGGGCGCAGTTTCATATGGGACCGGGGGCCATCGAGAACGAAACGGTGATGATCAAAGCGGCAACGCTTCGACAACTGGTCGCCATGGTGGGATCATCGAACGTAGGCATCGCCTCGGGTCGCGGGAGCGCGGCGACGGAGAAGACGTTGGGACGATTGCTCGATTATTTCAATCCGCGGGCACGCGTCCATCTGGAAGACGAGGAATTGCTGGCCAATCATCATCCGACGAAAGAAGCCCAAGCCAAACCCGCTCCCTATGCTCTATTGAAATCGGCGCGGGCGATGAAGCGCTTCACCCGCGCACTCTATGTGGGAGACTCGGCCGAAGATATCATCATGGCTCGGCGAGCCAATGAGGTGGATCCTCGATTCCTCTTTGCCGGCGTCACCAGTGGAGCTCACCCCGAGGAGAAGCGAAGAATGTTCGTCGAAGCGCGCGCCGACGCGATTCTCTCCTCGGTAAACCAACTACCTCGGATATTGCGAGCCTGCCGGCAGGACGCCCTTCCCTTCGATTAAATTAACATAGAGTGTAACGATTCCCGGAGACCAACTCCGGGGCCTTTGTCAACGAGCATCGCGACGGATGAAGATGAGTCTTCCATAAAACCGCTCCCGCGAGATGCATGTTTAATGGCTCAACTGAAACTCACCGCAGAGGCGCAGAGAGCGCAAAGAGCCTCCAACGGGCTCCGTTCATGTCGTCGATGTGGCGGCCGGACCATGGGCGACTTCCTCGAAAATAAGGGTGGCGCAAGCTGGCAGCTTGCGCTACGCGTTTTCATCCCCTCGGTGTGGCGGCCGGACTACGGATAACTTCTCTGTATTCTCCGGGCAACGGTGCATCAGGCGACCGTCGAGAGCCTCGAAGGACGCGATGCGACAGCCTGAGGTATGCGCTCCAGAAACCGATCTTTCATCGTCACGAACCCTGAAAGGGCGACATCTCTATAAGAGCGATCGATGGCCGCACCGGACTGCTCTTGACGCCATGGAGTGCGCGTTGCATCATCCTAACGGCCATGAATACTCTCAGGAGGCAGGAATGATGAGGTATCGCGTCGTCATACGTCTTTTGTTGTTGGTCAGTTTGAGTTTCGCCATCACCGAGGTTGCGCTCGCTCAACAGACACATCCGTTTTCGGTCCACGATCTCTTGGCCATGGATCGCATTTCGGACCCCCAGGTCTCTCCAGACGGACGGCACATCGTGTTCGTCATCAGTTCCACGGATCTGGAGGCCAATCGGCGCCGGACCGATCTCTGGCTGGTGAACGTCGATGGATCGGGGCTTCGGCGACTGACGTCGCATCCGGCCGGTGATTTCAATCCCCGTTGGGCTCCCGATGGGAAGTTCATCTGGTTCCTCTCTACGCGTTCGGGATCATCGCAAGTCTGGCGCATTCCCGTCGATGGCGGCGAGGCCGAGCAGGTCACGGATCTTCCCCTCGACGTAGGGAATCTCATCGTCTCGCCCGATGGTTCACAATTGGCCTTCACGATGGAAGTTTTCCCCGATTGTGACACGATCGCTTGCACGAAAAATCGCCTGGACGAGAGAGCGAAGCGCAAGGCCAGCGGGCGTCTTTTCCAACGCTTGTTCATTCGTCACTGGGACAGATGGGAGGATGGGCGCCGATCGCACCTGTTCGTCATGTCCACCGAAGGCGGCGAGCCCATCGACGTGATGAAAGGGATGGACGCCGACACGCCATCGCAACCGTTTGGTGGTCCCGAAGAGTTCACCTTCACGCCCGACGGTCGCGCTCTCATCTTCACGGCGCGCGATGCCGGTCGCCAGGAGGCGTGGTCCACGGACTTCGATCTCTATCTCGCGCCGGTGGATGGTTCGACGGCGCCGCGCTGTCTGACCTCAGCGAATGAAGCCTGGGATACGACGCCGGTGTTTTCGCCCGATGGCAAGACGCTCGCTTATCTGGCCATGGCCCGTCCCGGCTACGAATCCGATCGCTTCCGAATCGTGCTGAAACCCTGGCCGGAGGGACGAGCGCGGGTGTTGACCGAAGCGTGGGATCGATCGCCCAATGCTATCGTCTGGGCGCCGGACGGCCGGACCATTTACGCCACGGCGGCCAATCTGGGTCAACGATCGCTGTTCGCCATCGACGTGGCCACCGGTCGCGTTCGCACGCTGGTGAAGGAGGGAACGGTGAGATGGCCCGCCGTGGCCGGAGATCGCCTCGTCTATGGACGGGATCACCTCCGATCGCCTGTGGAACTTTATTCGGTGAAGCCGGATGGTACCGACGTTCGAGCCATCACCGGGATCAACGCCGACAAAGTGGCGGCCGCCCGCATGGGCGAGCCCGAACAGTTCACGTTCAAGGGGTGGAATGACGAGACGGTCTACGCTTACGTGGTGAAACCGGTCGATTTCGATCCCTCCAAGACCTATCCGGTCGCTTTTCTCATCCACGGCGGCCCACAAGGCTCGTTCAGTAATACGTTCCACTACCGCTGGAATCCGCAGGTTTACGCCGGCGCCGGATATGCGGTCGTCATGGTGGATTTTCACGGCTCCATCGGCTATGGACAGGCGTTCACCGATTCCATTCGCGGCGACTGGGGCGGCAAGCCTCTGGAAGATCTCAAGAAGGGGCTGGCGGCGGCTCTGGCGCGTTACCCCTGGATGGATGGTGATCGAGTGGCGGCGCTGGGGGCTTCGTATGGCGGTTATATGATCAACTGGATTGCCGGACAATGGCCCGATCGGTTTCGCTGTCTGGTCAATCACGACGGCGTCTTCGATCAGCGGATGATGTACTATGCGACCGAAGAACTCTGGTTTCCGGAATGGGAACACGGTGGACCATACTGGGCGAATTCGCGCGCTTACGAAAAGCACAATCCGGCAAATTATGTGCAAAACTGGAAGACGCCGATGCTGGTCATTCACGGAGCGTATGATTTCCGCGTACCGGAGACGCAGGGCATCGCCGCTTTCACGGCATTGCAGCGACGCGGTATTCCCAGCCAGTTCCTCTACTTCCCCGATGAGAGTCACTGGGTTCTCAAGCCGCAGAACAGTCTCCTCTGGCATGAGACGGTCATCGGCTGGCTCGACCGGTGGCTCAAAGGGAAGGGATCGAAGTGACCGAGCGCGCCATCATCCTATGTCATCGCGTGTCCGGAAGAGCGTCTGGCCAGCGGATCGGGGGTGGGGCGAGCCGCCGAAGCGCGATCAAAGGACGAGTTCGGCCATGGTGCGGATGGCGGCAACGGTGGACGTCGCGCAAATGAGCGTCGTCACGCCCGCCTCCCGCCAGGCATCGAGTTGATCGCGAATGCGCTCCCGCGGACCGCAGAGAGCGACTTCATCGACCAGCGCATCGGGCACGGCGGCAGCGGCTTCGCCTTTCTTCCCTGAAAGATAAAGATCTTGAATGCGCTCGGCGGCTTCCTCGTAGCCGTAGCGGCGAACGAGATCGTTGTAGAAGTTTCGACCACGCGCGCCCATGCCGCCGATGTAGAGGGCCAACATCGGCTTGATGACGGCGCGACAGGCGTCGACGTCATCTCCCAGCACCACAGTCACCGTCGGCGCAATATCGAATTGGCGAGGATCTCTCCCATCGGTGCGCCGGGCGAACCCTTCCTCCAGCGATGATTGAAACAGCGCCATCCGGTGAGGAGAACAGAACAGCGCCAACCATCCATCGGCGATTTCGGCGGCCAGAGCGACGTTTTTCGGACCGATGGCGCCAAGGTAGATGGGGAGGTCGGCGCGCAACGGGTGCACGATGAGTTTGAGCGGTTTCCCCAAGCCCGTCCCTCCGCGCAGGGGAATGTCGTAATACTCGCCGTGGTATTCCAGCGGCCGTTCGCGCTTGAGGATGAGGCGCACGATGTCCACGTATTCGCGCGTCCGTTTCAGGGGCTTACCGTAGGGAACGCCATGCCACCCTTCGACGACTTGTGGTCCGGAAACGCCCAATCCCAGCAGAAAGCGCCCGCCGGTCAACAGATCGAGCGTGGCTGCCGTCATCGCCGTCATCGCCGGCGTACGCGCGGGCATCTGCATGATGGCCGTGCCCACATTGATGCGTTCGGTCTTGGCCGCCAGCCAGGTGATCGTCGTCACGGCATCGGAGCCGTAGGCTTCCGCCGTCCAGACCGAATGATAGCCCAACCGATCGGCCTCCTGCGCCAGAGCGACATAATCGACCGCCTGCGTCCCCCAATATCCCAGATTCAATCCTAATCGCATCGTCATTCCTCCTCTTTTTCGACCGCGCTTCCCGATTTCTTCACGAGGCCTGCGTCATGCAAAGCCCAATCTTACACGCCCACGGGGAAGAGGTCCACGGCCAGAACGCCCAGTGAAAGGTGAGCCGCACGCTCTGCTTGCCCGGCAGATGCCGGAGATCTCCCCGGCGTTGACCCGGAAATGAGCGCCGGGATAGAATGGTTTCTATTAGTAATGAAGATCGCCAGTTGGAACGTCAACTCCATCCGGGCGCGGCTGGAGCGCTTACTTCATTGGCTCGCCGAGCACCAACCGGACGTCGTCTGTCTCCAGGAATTGAAGGTCACTGAGGAGCAGTTCCCATTCGAGGTATTGCGCGAGGCGGGTTATCGGGCAGCCGTCTATGGCCAGAAAGCCTATAATGGCGTCGCCATTCTGGCTCGCGCTGAACTCACCGACGTCCAACGGGGATTCGGCGATGAAGAGGAAGAGGCTCAAGCGCGACTCATCGCCGCCACCGTCGATGGCCTTCGCGTTCTCTCCGCTTACGTACCGAATGGGGCGGAGGTTGGTTCGGAGAAGTACGCTCATAAGCTCCGCTGGCTCGATCGCTTCAAGGGATATCTCAAAGAATACGATCTCTCCGGGCGACCGCTCGTCGTGTGTGGCGACTTCAATATCGCGCCGGAGGCCCGCGACGTAGCGCATCCCGATGCCTGGGAAGGTACCGTCCTCTTCAATCCGGAGATGCGCGCCGCGTTCCGCGAGCTTCTCGATTCGGGATTGATCGACACGTTTCGGAAGCACGAGGATCGGGGCGGGTTTTATTCCTGGTGGGATTACCGCCGGTTGGCCTTCGTTCGCGATGACGGATTGCGCATCGATCACATACTGGCCACACCGCCGTTGGCCGATCGATGCACGGCCGCCTGGATCGATCGCGAGGCGCGGAAGGGACCGAAACCCTCCGATCACGCGCCGGTGATCGCCGTTTTCGACTGGCCTTGAGCGCATGGCGTGATGGGAGAGCGCGGCGCCGGTCGCGCCGGACATGGATGGTCCGTCCTCGCCATCGTGGAGACCGTCACTTTCGCCTGGGGGTCTTGAGCTATGCGAGGAGATCACGAAAAGATGGCCCGCACGTTCGATCAATGGGCCGAGGCGGGTCGCGCCGAAGCGATGGAAGATGGTCACCGTGACGTCGTGTATCAAGTGGTGGAAAAGATGGATATCGGACCGGGCGAGCGCATTCTCGACCTGGGATGTGGCAACGGTTGGGCGACGCGGCTCTTGGCTCGTCAGGCGCCCGATGTGGAGGTCGTGGGAATCGATATTTCGCCCCGAATGATCGCGCGCGCCCGTGCGCGGCACGATCCCCGCCTTGGCGCGCGATACGAAGTGGCCGCTTTTGAATCGCTCCCCTTCCCCGACGAGTATTTCCACCGCGTCTTCTCCATGGAATCGATATACTACGCCGTCGATTTGGAGAGAGCGCTTGGAGAAATCCATCGCGTGCTCGTGCCGGGCGGCGTGGCCGAGGTGATCATCGACTTTTATCTGGAGAGTCCGGGGACGGAAGTGTGGGGCGAGGTGGTGGGCGTTCCCATGCACTATCTGAGCGAAGCTGAATGGCGGCGCGCTTTCGAAGCGGTCGGATTTCATCCGGTGACCACGCGACGGATCGTCGATCGGCGTGGCCCGGGCGATCCGGCCAGCTTCACACCGACCCCGTGGTGTCCCGATTGGGAGACCTGGGTGTCGATTCACCAGTGTGGCAGTCTCTGGATTCACGCCGTGAAGCCGGCGTGAGAGGCTCCGGGGAGAGCGTGCGCGGCGACCGGTTGAGTTCCGCCCGCCACCGCCAAAGGACCAACATCCCACGGTGCGCGCCCGAACCCTCCCATCGCACCCACGTGGACATCCTTCCCCTTCTGTGCATACGAGTGGCGCAAGTTGGTAACTTGCACCGTATCACGTTCATCCACTGCGGTAGACGCGAGGGCTGGCGCACCGGCGCTTGTTGGGCTCATTCCCTCGTGATATCCTACGGGCGATTTCTCATATGTGCTGAGCGTTCTATGGGGGGGAGGAGGAGCATCTCGGGGCGGGAACCGAATCACCTGTTCACGCGCGCTCACCGTGGCGACCGGGAGGCGCGAGAAGAAATTTTTTCTCTTTTACGCGGGAGATTTCTGGCTGTGGCGAAATATAAATTAATGGAGGATGATGCTGAGGAAGCTGTACAGGAGACATTGATGGTCGTGCACGAACATTTTTCAGAACTGGCGAGCATAAGCCAATTGATGGCTTTCACGCTCGGGGTCCTGCGCCATAAGATTGGCAACATCTATCGAAAACGGGCGCGGCGGGAGCGCTATCGCGTGGGGCTACAAGAGATCCCCGAGCCGATCTATTACATAGACGGAGAGTTAGACGCCGCCCAGTTGGATCGGCTCATGCTCCAGGCCATCCAAAGACTGGGGGCGAGGAAACCCGAATGTCGAGCGATGCTGTTGGGCTTGCGCGAGGGGCTGAGCATCGATGATTTCTCGCGCCGATGGCGACTCTCGCGGTCTGCGCTCGATAAGCGCCTGGCTCGTTGTCGACGGGCTCTGCGGCGCATTTTACTGGAAGAGTATGGTTTGCAAGTATGAGCCCGGTCAGGCGACCCATATTGACCGTGCATCGGGCGGCAGACCCCGCAGTCAAGGAGGTGGATCCGAAAGGGTGGGGACAACATCATGAAATGTACAGATCCACGGCTTCAACGATTGATGATCCGATATGAGCTGGGCGCTCTGGAGCCATGCGAACGAGAGCAATTTGCAGCTCATCTGCTCCAGTGCGACGAGTGCTATAGCGAAGTCTATACCATGGAACCGTTCATGGCCCCAATCCGTGAGCGTCGAGAGGCGATCCTGCGCGGGGAGAAGAGGGCCGATCCCACCATTCTCTCAGCGGTCATCAATGAGGGAGCGCAGCCACCCTTCTGGTTGCGAAAATCGGTGCTGGCGGCGGCATCGCTGCTCATAGTGATCGGCGCAGCGGTCTTATATGTGTCTTCGATCAGGTGGGTGCCCGGTCCAGGCGAAACCAGGCCCACCGGATCTATGTCGCCGGCATCGGAAACGACCGATCACCTTCCAACGCCGTGGAAGGAGCTGGCCATCCCCAAACCCGACTATGTCCCATCGAGGGTGGGAACGGTGTTCCGCGACGACCGGTCGACGACGGCCTTTGAGCGCGCGATGACCGCTTATCAGGAGAATCGGTTCGCTGCGGCAGCCGAGCAACTAGAGGTCGTCAGTCGGCTCGATCCGGAGCATGCTGAAGCGCATTTCTATTGGGGCGTGTCGCTGTTGCTGGCGGGTCACAGCCGGGAAGCCCTGTCTGTTCTCCAACAGGCCGTGCAACTGAGTGCCGGAACCGAGCGCGAGCGGGCGCGCTACTATCTGGCACTAGCCTATCTGAAAACTAACCACCCCGAATCAGCGCTCGCCGAACTGGAGGCCGTCATCAAAATGAACGGATCATATCGGGCCGATGCCGAGCGGCTGAAGCAAGTCATCGTCGAGGTACTTCAATAAAGCCACAGGGATACGGAGTTATGCGTGAAATGGATGGACTGACCGAACAGATGACCGGCTGTGCTGTTGAGGTGAACCGTCACCCGGGACCCGGACTTCTCGAGGCGATCCGCGAGGCGGCATGATGTACCGAATGGAAGGCAGCTGGCTTGATATACAAACGGCAACCGGCTTTTCCTGCATGAGAGAAAAATGATTGGGCCGCATCGCCTCGATTTGATCGTGGAGGACGCCACTATGGTGGAGATCAAAAGCATTGAGCGATTCAATCCAGTCTCCGGAGCCCGGGTTTCAACCTGCGAGATGGAATCAAGAGACTCATTCTCTGACTCTCTCTGTGGCGGCAGGAGACGTCAGCTATGAGATGGAGTTGGAAGCTGTTCTCCTTTGGGCTGTTTCTGGTCATATGGGCGGCGCCGGGATATGACCGATTCCCCTCAGAACGTATGATCCATCTCGGCGAGCGCCATGAAAGCACCTTTCGTCCTGGAGATCCGATCAGAAGAGTCCCGCCGCGCGGGCCTGCGCATCGTTGGGCATTCGACGGTCGGCCGGGCCAACAGATCACGATTACTGCCGGATCTTATGAGTTCGACGCCTACCTGTTGCTCATCGATCCTCGAGGAGAGCAGATCGCCTGGAGCGATGATAGTGATGGATTTTTCAATGCGCGGGTTCGTGCGACACTCCCGGCGGCGGGGCGCTACACGGTGATCGTCTGTGGCGTCAATGCCGATCAATACGGCACATATTGGCTCTCGCTGGAAGAGGGCGATCACGAAGCCGATTGGAGCGGGGAGGCCGCCTCCATCTATTATCGGCGAGGGATCGAGTGGGCGGAGCGCAGAAAGAGTCGGCGCGCTCTGAGTTGGGTGAACC
>RFHM01000387.1 GCA_003696865.1 Acidobacteriota bacterium
ACGTAGTCCCAGGGGAAGCCCGGAAACCAGTATTTGATGCCGAATGAAGGAATGTCCGTCGTGAGCACCCAGCTATACCAGTTGATGACCGGATAGGCGGCCGCCGCCGCTCGGAAACGGTCGGTGTGACCGATCATCCAACAGGTGAGCACGCCACCACCACTGCCCCCGGTGACGAAGAGATTCTCCGTATCGATGTAGCCTTTGGCGATGACGGCGTCCACGCCGGAGTTCAAGTCATAAAAATCGTCGCCGGGATAGGCGTGGTGGATGAGATTGCCGAATTCTTCTCCATAACTCGTGCTGCCGCGCGGATTGGCATAGAAGACGACATAATCGTGGGCCGCCCAGATTTGCTTCTCCAGATCGAAGCGGTCGCCATAATTGGCGAACGGTCCACCGTGGATTTCCAGGATCAAGGGATACTTTTTCGATGGATCGAAGTGCGGAGGTTTGATGATCCATCCCTGGATCTTTCGCTGATCGATCGAGGAGGTATACCAGATCTCCTCTACATCGCCGAGCGTCTTGTGGGAGAGAAGATCGTCGTTCACCGCCGTTACGACGCGGGGGCGAGGGTTGGTGAAACTTCCCACGGCGATATCGCCGGGGACGTGCGGACGCGTGTAGGTATAGGCGAAGCGTCCATTGCCCCCTACCGTGAAGCTGGCTCCGAAGCCTCCGTAAGCCGATCCGCCGCTGCCCACGTTGCTGGCGAGCAGCTTGCGTCGCCCATCGAGCGAATAGAACGCGAGCTTGGTATTTCCGCGATCGTCGTAGAGGACGTAGAGACCGCTGCCATCGGGAGCCCAACGAGGATGATAGATACTCCGATCCAGGTCGGTCGAGAGAACGTGGCTCCCACTCCCATCGCGATTCATGACGTAGAGCTTCGTCACCTGATAGCCCTGGTACCGATCATCGAAGCCGAGATAAGCGATATACCTTCCATCCGGCGAGACGACGGGCGCGTTATCCGGACCGCGACGGTCGGTCAAGGCGCGCACACGACCGTCCTCGACGGAGAACTCATAGATCTCCGTGTCTAACGGTTCGTATTCGAAGTCGGGTCGGCGATTCGCCGAGACGAGAATGTATTTCCCATCCGGCGTCCACACCGGCGGGCTGGTGCGGAATCCGAACCCTCCGTGATGGAAATGGCCACTGGAGATTTGTCGTGGCGTGCCGCCCTCGGCGGGGATGACGAAAATATGCGTATAGCCGGGTTTCAGATAGCCGATGCCATTGAAGCGGTAGATGAGCTTATCGATGATGCGTGGAGGCTTGGCCCAGTGAGCGCCTTCGGGCGGTTTAGGCAGCGTGGCGATCGTATGCGCCTTTCCCGGCACCAATGTGGTGAAGGAGATGAACCGTCCATCGGGCGACCAGCCGATGCCGCCGGGCGGGTAGGCGAGATTGGTGAGTTTCGCCGTCTGTCCCGTGTCCATCCATCGAAGATAAATCTGGGGAGAGCCGTCCCGATCGGAGATGTAGATGAGGCGCGTTCCATCCGGCGACCACCGCGGCGAACGATCGGTATGATGGCCGGTGGTGAGGGGGCGATGGTCTGTGCCGTCGAAGTTGACGATCCACAGGTTGGAATATCGCTTGTCCGACATGATGTCGCTGAACTGCCGGACGTAGACGATCCGCCGACCGTCCGGTGAGATCTGCGGATCGGTGGCGAACTCGATATTGAACACATCGAGGGCCGTCAATCGATCGGATTGATCGGCCGCCGCCGGAATCAACCAGGCGGCCAGGAAAAGACCGAGAATCCAAGACTGTCTCTTGAACAGCTTATTCATAGAACACCTCCTCTGCGTTGGAGTGCCTTCCCCTATGGGTTGTTGCGGGAGAGCAGAGGTGATCGATCATAGGACTACCTCCGCTCCCCCGAATGCGACGCGAGACGATCACTTTGCCGGCTTGAGGATGATGGCCGGGATCTTCTGCGCTTTCACCTGTCGGTTGAACGCCGGGATGTCTTTCCGGAGGATCTCTTTCAACCGCGCCAGTTGATCATCCAGTCTGGCCGACAGTTCCCCAAACACCTCATAGGCCTGCTTGGTCGGTCGCGCATCAGCGCTGGCCACGGCGTCGGCCAACGAAGCGAGCTTGTTATTGAGTTTGATGGGATAGTTCAGCGTGTCCTGAGGCGCTTTGACTTTGACCTGAATGATCTCTCGTTCAACGGCTCCTAATTTCTCCTTCAACGCCTTCGCCGCCTCGGCGATGGTCTTCTGCTGAGGATGCCCTTTGAGCCGTTTGACCAGGTCATCGATTTGCTTCCGGACATCGCGAATGGTGTTGACCGCTTGGTGCGCCTCCGACAGGCGATCGCGAATCTTGATGAGCAGATCGAACTGGGCTCGAAGATCCTCGATGCTCGCCTTGACCCGCGGGTCCTTTCGAATCTCGAAGGGTTGAGTGAACGTCCGATCTCCCACGCGCAATCGAACCTGGTATTGACCCGGGACGGCGACGGGGCCTCGAGTGGAACCAGCCCAGAGGAATCCACCGGGGACGCGCTTGGCATCGGGATAGCGCAGATCCCAAATGAATCGATTCAGGCCCGCTTCCGCCGGAACTTTCTTCGGTTGCCGGCCGCGGCCAAAGAAGAGGGCCATGAGATCCGAGGGACGTTCCTCTTCC
>RFHM01000057.1 GCA_003696865.1 Acidobacteriota bacterium
GATTGCTCCCGTGAAACGCTATCTCAAGCGCCTGGACGATCCCGTTGTCCGTCGAGCTCTGCGGACGTGCGCGGGAGCGACGATGATCGCGTTTTCCCGCTACCTGTATGCCGACGTCGAGCCCGAGGGGAGCGGATATCGCGTCATCCTTCGCGATGCCCGCTACGCGCGAGAGCGGCGATTGGGATTCGGCGTGGTGACTGTTTCAGTGGAGGAGGGTGGTAAGACCGAAGCGCAAACTCGTTCTCGATGAGATCACGCCGACTTGCACAAAAGCGGAGGAACGATGCGCTCTCGCGCTGAGAACTATGCTCTGGAGGTTCGGATAGGTCGGCGACGTTTGCAATGGCCGGAAATACCTTGAGGACCCGGTCACGGATTGCGCAAAACAATGCGCCACTGCTGCTTTCATTGTTTCTGGAACCGGTCTCATAAATAGTTTCTGAGCAAGATGACGATGCAGGCAAGCTGGATAAAGCCGAGGTAGTTCGCAAGATGACGCTGGTAGCGTATCACCGGTCGCCTGAAATTGCCCAACCAGGCAAAAAGCCACTCGATCTTCCAACGTCGCTTGTACTGCCGCAATTGGCGACCATCCGGGGTTCGCTTCTTCCGACGGTTTCTCCGATGTGGGGCGATCATCTCGATCCTCCGCTCCGCCAGCCGGTCATCCAATGGATCATTTCGTTGGCCCCGTCTCCCATCAGCTTCTCGGGAAGCTCGGGAGCAAAACAGGTGGCCAGAGTCGCCGCCACCAAGGTTACTTCGTGCCGGCTCGCGCTTGTGACGTATACGGAGAGAGGAAGACCAGCGCGATCGCCCATAGCTATGATCTTCGAACCTTGGCCCCGCTTGGTCTCCCCCACTCCTGGACTCCCTTTTTGTCGCCACGAAGGGCCATCGATAAAACACGCCCTCACGTCGAGACCGCCACGCTCCTTGAGATCGTGGGCGAACGCCTGGAGAATCCTCCCCATCACCCCTGCTTTCACCCACCGCCAGCAGCGACGATGGCCGGTCTGGTATGGGGGATATCGCTCCGGCGGGCCTTTCCACGGTGCGCCGGTTCGCCAAATCCACAAAATGCCATTGAGCACCTCGCGCGCTGGCCGTCAGGGACGACCTCGCTTGCCAGTCGTACCTCGTTCCTCTTCCGGTAGGAGCAGCTGGATAACAGCCCACTGTTCATCGGTCAGATCCATTGATCACCTCACTCGTTGAGTCGAGCATATTATGAGATGGCTTCTAGTCTCGCCACCATCACCTACCAGCTTCGCGCACGCGTTCAGCCTCCATACCGAAATATACAAAATGGAGGAGGTTTGTGAAGCGATAGGCACCTGCTCCTCGTTCTGGATCTCTGCGGAGTACGCCCAGTTGGGCCATCCGGCGAAGAAAATTATCGAAGACTTTGCGCTCGTCTCTATCGAGTCGCTTCCATACTTCGCCTCGCTTAAATTCGAAGTTGAGTGGTTCTCTGGCCAGTTTTCTTAAGATACGCCGATATCGCTCACTCCTGATGGCATTGAATACTTGGGGCTCGAGATGCTTGCGGCCAATGATATCGGCGGCCGTGGTGACTGCGGCGAGCGCATCGGATGAGTCAATATAGTTGTCCGTATCAATATTGAACGCTGCGTCACCAATCTCATGAGCGAAGACTGGAAGCCCGCCAGAAAAACGCGTGAGCAAATCTAAGGCTGACTTCTCTACCTTGATGCTGACCCTGGAGAAGGCATTTTGATAGAATTCGCGCGTTTCTGTCTCCGACCAGGGATGAATCTCTACGAGATTGAACACGCGGGCGAGAGAGGGTTGAAGTTGAATGAGTTCTTGTCTCCGTTCGTCAATGGCAACGAGCAAGAGACACAAAGGCAAAGGCTTCCGCGACGTCGCAATCTCATCAATTAAGCTTTTGAGCCAGTTAGCGAAATCCCGTGAGGAGGCTAATCCATTAATGTCATCCAGAACGAGGAGAATGCCCTTCTTCTCGTTCTTGAGATGATTCACCAGATTACGAAGCGCGGGAGCGAAATCGTGAACCATGCGTCTCAAATCGCGAGCGGGTGCCTCGAATTCGACACTGATACCGAACAACCCAACCTGTCGAATGTGATTGCCGAAAAATTTCTTCACCTTATCATACCAGGGAGCTTCCACGCTTTCTTTCAGGAGACGATCGAAAATCCGACGAACCATTTCCTCAAGAGAAGTCACACCGCCGAGAAAGGTGTGGAGACCAATCATTCGATGTTCTCGTTCGGCAAGGTATTTGACGAAGGCGGCGAGGGAACTTTTCCCGATGCCTCGCTCCCCCACGAGAAATTCCACCTGGAGGCGACCATCTTGCGCGCTCTTCACTTTGTTTCTCAGGCGTGTGATTTCTTTAATGCGCCCCACGAAAAACTCAACGGGGACAGGCAGACCCGGGGTGAAAGGACTGCTTGTTTCTTTAGGCATATTTTTGATTTCCTCCTTGCTGGGATTGACTCGTCATGCCCATAATAGCTCCCTCTCATGCCTCTGATGACTTTAACCATATCCCTTCTTCTCACAATATAAATGCCCATAGACCGTAACGGCAAGCTCCACCTCATACCCGCTCACCGGTCACAATGACGGCTTCTGCCGGAATCTCGAAAAATCGCGATGCCACGACCTCTCGTTTGGCGTGGTCCAGCTTCATGGCCGGGTTCTGGATGCGAATGAGTTGGGGATTCTCATTGGGTGGATCCCAGACGACATAGAGCCGATATGTTTGGGCGAGTTGTCTGGCTTTGTACCATTCATTAACCGTCAGGTGGATGGGAGTTCCCTTGGCGTATCCTTTCACCTCAATCCGCCGAACTTCGATTTCGCCTGTTTATTCATCTATGATCCGGTGCGTGCGAATATCGAAGCCGAGTTTCTGCGAGCCGACTCCCTCGACACCAGATTCGGGAAGTTTTCGGCAATCAGTGATTCGATCGTAATGACTTCGGCTCGGATTTCCTTCTTCCTGCGAGGGACCTCATCGCTCTCACAGGCGAGATGGCCAAGCCATCTCTCGACATCTTCACCAGGAGCAACCACAGGTGCTGTGGCAGCGTAGCGGACAGGACCAGTGCGAGCGATTTCCAGGCGCTGGAGCCCTCCGAGCTCTTCTGATGTCCGTGTTGCAACTCGTCAACGTACTCCCTGGCGTCAGTATATACTCGGAATTGGTGACGGCCTTAGCCGCCAGCAGCATGGCTCGCTCTCGGGCCTTTTCAATGCGAACGTCGAATGATTCCTCCAGATATTTGTGGACAATGTGAGCAAGATGTTGTCGCCCTTGCGGCCACCGGGTGCAACATTCAAGTTGGTGGGTTCAAAAAATCGGATGCTAATCGGAAGGTTGCTCATGGAATCTCCGCCGGCGGACTCGATGGGGAAGTAAATCCGGCATAGTGTCGCTCGACGCAATCTCGAATTGACCGTCTTCCTCATGGCAAACAGAGATCGTGCGCGATCATTCCTCACGCTCGACGGCGGCCAACAAACGTTGAATAAAACCATCGATGGCTCTTCGGTCGATCCAGCGCACGACCACCACCAGATCGTGTTCCGGATCAATCCAGATCATGTTCGTTCCCGCGCCGAGAGCGAAGAAGTCCGAGGCGGGAGCGCTGGGGAAGAGTTTTCGATCCGTATTCAACCACCACATGTATCCGTAGGTCGGTTTGACGGGAGTGGGAGTGGTCGCCATGTCGATCCATCTCTCGGAGAGAACTTGGCGATCCTTCCACCTCCCTCGACGGAGATACATGTAACCAAATCGCGCCTGGTCTCGCGAGTGAATCCACATCCCTCCGCCCCAGTGACCGCCGCCGCTGACCGACTGCATGCGAAGGCCGTCGATGGTGACGAACGAATTCCGATAGCCATACCAACGCCAGGTATTGGACGCTCCAATGGGATCCATGACCTGCGCCTTCAGCACCTGGGGGAGGGGCTTTCGCCATACCTGCAGCAGGGCATAGGCGAGGATGTTGACGCGCACGTCGTTATATTGCCAGTGCGTGCCCGGTTCATGTAATTGGCGCATTTGGCCTCGCCAGCGATCGGCCCAGTCCGGTTTGCCCCATAGCGTCCCTTCCCACTCGCTCGTCTGGGTGAGGAGGTGATGCCAGGTGATCTTGCGATTGTGGGCGGAATCGAAGGTTTCATCCGGTACGTACTTCCGGACCCGATGGTGAACGTCAGCGATCAATCCGCGATCGAGCGCCAGTCCCGCCACGGTTGACAGGTAACTCTTGGTCACGCTGAACGTCATGTCTACTCGTTCCGTGTCACCCCACTCGGCCACAATATATCCGTGACGGACCACCAGACCGTTCGGCTCGCCGCGATCCTTGACCGGACCGATAATGTCGTTGAGCGGCTCCTGGGCAAAGCTTCGCATGATGTATTGGCGAATGTTTTTGGAACCACCGGTGCCCTCGTGAGCCAGAGCAAAGTCGATCGCTCGTTGGAGAGCCCGCGCGTCGAGGCCGACCGCTTCGGGGCGTTTCCACTCCCAATGCCAGCGATCCGGAAAATAAGAGGGAGACGACTTGTGCTGCTCGCAGACTGAGAACCCGTCGGCCAGCCCGTGGGCGGCGAGGAAAATGCTCAGCAAGAGGAGCGCGCACGCCCTGGCGAGCCATCTTTGAGGAACTCGCCGACCGTCGGCCCTGAGATCATTCATCGGTTCAATTCTCCAGGAAATCTTCCAGCGTCTTTCCCGCCACCAGGAGGTAGGCTCCTCGTGGCCGATCGCGTTCGGCCAGGCGATAGAATTCCTGAACCAGATAACCGGCGGCCAGCGCTTCGGTGAACGCCCAGCGCGTCGCCTGACGCCACTCGGCAGCCAACGACGGTCGATCCCGCTGGAGCTGACGGATGTGAGCGGGGATCTCGATGAGCACAGCGTCGCGCGCGAGACTCTCGGCCAGATCACTCCTCACCGGAGCATCGTCGGACCCGACCCGCACCAGCGGCAGGAGCGCTTCCCACTCACCGGGGAGGCCCTTCTCCGTAATGGGATGCTCCAGTCGCTCCTTGACGCGACGACTGTCCAGCAACCAGGTCACCCAGAGCCGGTCCGTTCCACCGATGTTACGGTGAAGGAAGCTGGAGGTCTCTTCTCCGTAAAAATTGACCTTGTATTCGTCGGCGAGGACGCCGAGCTTACCGAAATTGAAATGGGCATTGAGGCTCTGCAGGGGATCGAACGTCCAGGTGATTCGTGCAATGCCTTGCTCGAGAGCGCGATCGCGTTGCGCCAGTTTGAGCCGATAACCCAGTTGGCGATTTTGATAGGCAGGCCGTACGGCCAGCATGTGAGAGTGAACAGACAGAGCACCACGCTCGTAACCGACGAATCCGTACACGAAGCCCACCATTCGATCTCCTTCGAACGCCCCGATGAGGACGCCGCCCGCCGCTTTAGCCGCCACGAGCTGGGTGCTCGGCACGATGTCGCGATCGCTCATCCCCCATACTTCTTTCTGTAAC
Source organism: Acidobacteriota bacterium (assembly GCA_003696865.1). Lineage (GTDB taxonomy): Bacteria > Acidobacteriota > Blastocatellia > HR10 > J050 > J050. The sequence continues at coordinate 5,518 of RFHM01000057.1, forward strand.
TCTTCCACGTCTCGCATCTCGGAGATGCGCTCGATATCCCTGATGACGATCGGTCGTTCTTCCCTCTTTGGCGGCGTCATGGATCTTTCCATAACCTCAATGCACCATCTGTTCGATCGGAGGGGTACCGTATACACCAAATGTTGCGAATTGTCAAGTAAACGCCAAGCCCCTTCAGGACTCATCCTGGACTCAACCGGGGCGTTGAACGAACAGCGGCTGTCATTCGAGCAGGAACCTTCATCGACGGGTCTTCGCTTCTCAATGGTGCATGGAGTGGTCATGCAATAACTGTTGCATATCCTTGACTGTCGCTTCGCGCTATGCTATATGACCGGTGTGCATCTGCCAGACGCCAAGCGTCCAGACCGAGGAGGAGATCGAGCCATGCACATCACCACTCCACATACTCATTCTATGGCATCGTTTTTGAAGCGCCTCCGGCTCGCTCTCGTTGCGTCTTTGTTCATCATCGCGGTGTGGATGGGCGGACTCCCGGCTCGGGCCGGTCAGCGCACCACCGGAGAGGTCGAGTCTTCTCGCCTGAAGAGTGAGATAGAGCGACTGGCCGAACTGGCCGGCGGTCGCGTGGGCGTCGGCGCTCTCCATCTGGAAACGGGGCGGGTCGTGTATCTTCATGGAGACGAGCGCTTCCCTATGGCCAGCACCTATAAGATCCCCATCGCCGTTCAGGTACTGACCCGCGTGGATCGAGAAGAATTGACGCTCGATCGTCTGGTGACGCTCCGGCGGCGAGATCTCCGTCCAGGCAGTGGGCTGCTCGCGCGGTGGCTCGATGAATCAGGCGGGGCCCTCTCGGTTCACACACTTCTGGAGCTCATGCTCGTCATCAGCGACAACACGGCCACCGATGTGCTCCTCCGACTCGCTGGTGGACCGAGCGCCGTGACGAAGCGGCTTCGAGAATTGGGCATCGAAGGCATTCGCGTCGATCGACCGACATTGGAGATCATCGCCGATTGGGCGGGCGTCAAGGCTTCCTCGTTACTGGAAATGCCGCCAACCGCCTTCGGTCGCTTCTACGAATCTCTTCCCGAAGAGAAGCGACGGGCGGCAGCAGCGGCCTTCAATGCCGATCCACGCGACACGGCCACGCCGGCAGCCATGGTTCGGTTATTGCAGAAGGTGTGGCGAGGACGGGCGCTCAGTCGGGAGAGAACCGAGTTGTTATTCGACATCATGCGACGCTGCCAGACGGGAGCGCGGCGCATCAAAGGATTCTTGCCGCCGGGTACCGAAGTGGCTCATAAGACGGGAACGATCGGGGGGACGACCAACGATGTGGGGATCATCACGCTCCCGCATGGTGCCGGTCACCTGGCGCTGGCCGTGTTCGTGAAAGAATCGACCGAGGAGATCGCCAAACGCGAACAGGCTATCGCTCATATCGCCCGTGCGCTCTACGACGATTTTCTGTTTCATTCCGGAGATTCTGAGCGTGCGTCCTCGGCCAGGATGAATCGCCCGATCAGCGTGCATTCCGATGAAGAGGATGGTGGGCGAGTATCAAGGCGATGTGCGTGGAGAGTCGGAGGGGGGTCCTTGGAGATCTCGATATTCCCGGGCAGTTATGAAGGACCGACTCGCTCACATGCTCGCGCTTACGGCGAATGGTGAAAACAGCGTGGGGCGAGATGACCTCTTGTGTCACTGATTTTTGAGGAGGACGACGGTGGAGAGAAAGGCTCCCAAGACATCATACTCTCGATGGCTCATCACGTTGACCGTGATCCTCTCGATCGCTGGGCCCTTGGTTGGCGCCGCTGATCGTGTGGGAGACGAACCATCGTTCGATGTGATCTTGTTCGGGGGGCGCGTCCTCGATGGGAGTGGGAATCCCTGGTTCCGCGCCGACGTGGGAATTCGTGGCGATCGGATCGTCGCCATCGGGCGGTTGGATGACCTCCCGGCAAAGCGCGTCATCGACGTGCGGGGGAAAATCATCGTACCCGGCTTCATCGATCTGCACTCGCATGCCGATGGTCCCGGCGGTCGACGGCGCGGGTTACGCTCCGAAGACGTTCACCGCCGAGCCGCACCTAATCTGGTCAGTCAAGGCATCACCACAGTAGTGGTCAATCAGGATGGCCGATCGCCATGGCCCATCGCCGAGCAACGCGCCGAGCTGGAGCGGAAGGGAACCGGTCCCAATGTCATCCTCCTCGTCGGTCATGGTACGGTGCGTCGTCGGGTCATGGGAGACGATTTTCGTCGACCGGCCACGCCAGATGAGATCGAGAAGATGCGTCGGCTCGTGCGACAGGGGATGGAAGAAGGAGCCTATGGGTTATCGGCCGGACTCGAATACGTACCCGGACGCTGGAGTACGACCGAGGAGTTGGTGGCGCTGGTGGACGTCATCGCGCCCTTTGGCGGCGTGTTCATCTCGCATCAACGGAGTGAAGGGGCCGACCCCATGTGGTATTGGCCGAGTCAACATCAGATGCGCCCACCGACATTATTGGATGCCGTGCGCGAGACGATCGAGATTGGCCAACGAACCGGCGTTCCCGTCGTCGCTTCGCACATCAAAGCGAAGGGCGCGCATTATTGGGGATCCAGTCGCGCGGCCATCCGGCTGATTGCCGAGGCGCGAGCGCAGGGCATCGAGATCTGGGCCGATCAGTATCCATATACGACGACCGGGAGCGACGGGAATACGGTCTTGATCCCTCGCTGGGCGTTCGGTCAGGCGATGACTCGCCCCGCTGCCCAACCATCATCGCCGCCGCCCGATTATGCTGCTCTGCTCGATGAAGTGCTCGCCAATCCATGGCAAGCGGAGAAGCTCAAGCGGGACATCGCTCACGAAATCGCCCGGCGAGGTGGTCCCGAGCATATCGTCGTTTTCGAATATCCAGATCATCAGTTCATCGGCAAGACGCTCGCCGAATTGGCTGCGGCGCGCCACGTCTCGGCAGTAGAGATGGCATTGATCCTGCAACGGGAGGGATTCCGTCATCGTCCGGGAGGCGCGCGGCTTCGCGGTTTCTCTCTCTGGGAAGGTGACGTCGAAGCCTATGCGGCCCAGCCCTGGACGGCCACGGCGACGGATGGGGGCGTCGCGCTCCCCGAAGATGGGCCCGTTCACGCACGATTTTACGGTACGTTCCCCCGCAAGATTCGACGCTATGCCCTGGAGAAGAGAGTGATCTCGATCGAGCACGCCATCCGCTCGGCCACATCGCTACCCGCTCAAATTCTGCGCCTCTGGGAACGCGGTCTGGTGCGCCAAGGCTTCTATGCCGATCTCGTCGTTTTGGACGTGGCTCGCGTGCGCGATCGAGCGACGTTCTTCCAGCCGCATCGGTATGCCGAGGGCATTGACTATGTCTTCATCAACGGTCGGCCGGTGGTAGATCGAGGAAGACTGACCTGGGCGCTCCCGGGCAAAGTGTTGACGCCGCATCGGCGATGATCGATCTACAATGTCGATGGACCGCGGGCACCAACGTTCGTTGGACGAATCGATCATCCTCGTTGAATGCGGAGTCGGCTATTTCCAGTCGGAGGAGAACAGATGAGAAGACCGAGCACTCCTCGACGCTGCATCTTGTTGTTCATCGTCATCACCCTGATCACCCTGGTGAGCGTCGCCCCGGCGTCGTCGGGAGCGGCGCAACGACTCGCCGAACGCGCTCGAGCTCTCACCGAGAGAGTTCGAACGGAAGAACGTCTGCCGGGCGTGTCGGCGGCTCTTTCCGTCGATGGAAAGATCATCTGGTCGGGTGGCAGCGGATATGCCGATCTGGAGAACCTCGTTCCGGCCACGGAGAAGACCGTATACCGCATCGCTTCGATCTCCAAGTCCATTTCTGCGGTGGCCATCATGCAATTGGTCGAGCGAGGGAAGATCAATCTCGATGACGATATTCGCACCATCGTGCCGTATTTCCCTCGGAAGCGTTGGCCGGTGAGCCTTCGCCACCTGATGACGCATACGTCGGGAATTCGTCATTACAAGCCGGGCGAATTCGGGACCAAGGAGCATTACGACACGGTGAAGGAAGCACTGGCCGTATTCATGAACGATCCTCTTCTCTTCGAGCCCGGGACCCGCTTCTCTTATTCGACGTTCGGCTACAACATCCTCGCCGCCGTCATTGAGGAGGTCACCGGACTCTCATTCGAAGCCTATCTCAGGAAGAATGTTTGGGGACCGGCGGGTATGACGGCAACCCGTTTGGAGAAGCAAGGCGAACTCGTCCCTCATCGGGCCAGAGGATACGTCCGTGGGAAAAACGGGGATTTTCGCAATGCGCCGTTCACCGATGTGAGCCTCAAATGGGCCGGTGGGGGCATGATCTCGACAGTAGAGGATTTGCTTCGGTTCGCTCGAGCCGTTCTCGATGGGACGTTGATCAGAGCTTCGACGTTACAACAGATGCTCACTCCCTACGAGTTGAAAAACGGCAAGAGAACGAACTACGGTCTCGGCTTCGCCCTGGGTCGCGATGAGAAAAAAGGCCGCGTGTTCGGCCACGCCGGAGGATCAACCGGTTTCAGTTCGCGGCTGTTCATCTATCCCGATGTGGGCATCGCCGTGGCCGTTATGACGAACCTTCAAGGGGCTGGTCGAAGCGTCACCCGGCTGGCGCAGGATCTGGCCGATCTCGCCATTGAGACCTCGGGAAGGAAAGCGTCCAAATAGCGACACCGATGGAGGTTGTCGAAGAGCCGATGGTGACCGTTCGTGAGTTTTACCTGTGCTCTCTGCCAGTAGCTTGAAGCGTGACTTCTCCCCGCTGGCGAGCAGCGGGGCCTCCGAGATGAGAAGATGCGTCTTCCCGCTGACTGGCATCATGATCCTCTCTGCTGACGAGCAGTGGGCCTCTGAGCTTTCCCTCGCTCTTCTCACCGGCCGCGAGCGTGAGATCACTTCGCCAAGGGACGGCAGATTTCTGCAAGCGAGCTCCGGAAATCGCCTCCGGGGATGGTTACGCTCTCCGCTATGAAGCCGAGGCGCCGTCACCGGGTCTCCTGCTTTTTCGGTCGAGAGAGCAGCCACAACATCCCAGGCGCGCTCTCGCATGCCAGCTCCGCTGGCGTTTGACTGGGCGCATGCATATGGAGCAGCGTCCCCGGCTCCGAGGCGGTGCTCCCTGATGGCTCAATCTGGCACGTATGGGGTCGGTCCCCACGAACTGATCACCGGCTCGGTCTGTTGACGTATCCCGGTCCACGAACGATGCGTCCCGGCTTCGCTCCCGTATGCCGGCCTTCCTTGACGACGGCCACCCCATTGACGAACACGTAGCGGATGCCGACAGAGAGCTGGTGTGGTCGCTCGTAGGTCGCCCGATCGATGATCGTTTGGGGATCGAAGACGACGACGTCGGCATAGAATCCTTCGCGAAGCAATCCGCGATCGCGAATCGAGAGTCGTTGAGCCACCGCCGACGTCATCTTGCGAATCGCTTCTTCCAGTGGCATCACCCGCTCCTGACGAACGTATTTCCCCAGGATGCGTGGATAGGTCCCATAAGCGCGCGGGTGGACCAATCGGCGAGAGTGCTCCGGATCAACGCCTCCGGCATCGGTGCCAAACTTGATCCACGGCTGGCGCATCTGAAGCTTCAGGTTTTCTTCGGTCATCATGAAAAAGATGCTACTGATGCGCTGCCGCTCAGAGAGGATCAAATCCATGGCGGCGTCGATCCAATCTTTCCCTTGCATGGCGGCAATCTCGGACAATCGCTTGCCCACGTATGCCTGGTTCTCCGGTTTCTTCAGGCCGAGAACGAGCACGCCCTCCGGAGTGGCCAGTTGGCAGAGGTTTTCCCATTTCGTTTGGGGGTGGAGGATTTCTTCGCGGATGCGGGCGCGCATCTGGGGATCGCGAAGATTGTCCAGAAGCTTTCCGTCGGCTGATGCCCATGGCGGCATGCACGCCGAAAGGCCGGTGCCGCCGGCGATGTAGGGGTACATGTTGGCGGCGATGTCCACTCCCTCGGCTCGCGCCCCTTCAATGCGAGCGATGGCCAATGGGGCCTTGTACCAGTTGCACCGTCCCGCCGCTTTCAGATGATAGATCTCGACGGGGACGCCCGCCCGACGTCCGATCTCGATGGCCTCATCGATGGCCTCCAAAAGGTGATCCGCCTCTGAGCGCATATGCGTGATGTAAATGCCGCCATACGGCGCCATGGCTTTGGCCATCTCGATGAGTTCTTCGGTGGTGGCGAAGTTGCCCGGCGGATAGATGAGCGCCGAGGCGATACCGAAAGCGCCATCTTCCATCGCTTCGCGCACGAGCCCTCGCATCGTCTCCAGTTCTTCCGGCGTGGGCGGCCCCGTGGCCATTCCCTTGACGTACATCCTCACGGTCGTCGCTCCCAGAAAGGAGCCGACATTGGTCGAGGTACCATGCCGGTGCATCGCCTCCAGCCACTTATTGAAGCTGTGAGGGCCGGTGAAATCCGCCGTCGTACGTTCCGCTTCGGGATCGATGCTGGCGGCCGCCGACAAGGTGCGCTCGTTGGCCGGTGCGTTGGTCCATCC
>RFHM01000388.1 GCA_003696865.1 Acidobacteriota bacterium
TCATCGTACCGGCAGCGCTCCCGGGCATTTTGGCCAGCATCGTGCTGGGATTCGGTCGCGCCGTGGGCGAGACGATGATCGTGTTGATGGCCTCGGGCAATGCGGCGATCACCTCCTGGAGTTTCGCCGATTCGACGCGAACGCTCTCGGCGACGATCGCTGCCGAACTCGGAGAGGTCATCTTCGGAAGTCCTCATTATCGCGTCTTGTTCTTCATCGGAGCCCTGTTGTTCGTGGTCACCTTTCTCATCAATGCTCTGGGAACATACATTGTCGGTCGCGTACGGCGACGATTCATGGGGAGTGGATAGACTCGTTCATCATGTCAGTGGAGATGGGAGCAGCGAGAGAATGGAAAGTGACTCCTGCTTCCGCTTTTGGGCGGAGGGTGAAGGAGTGCGTTCCCGTCGGACTCCTGGCCACGGCCACCGGGATCATCGTGGCGATGCTCGCCGTGATTCTGGGCAATATCTTCCTCAATGGTGTGGAATGGATCAGTTGGGAGTTCCTGACCAGCCCACCACGAGAGGGCATGATGGCCGGAGGCATCTATCCGGCCATTTTCGGCACCGTCTTTTTGGTTCTTCTCATGACCATAGCCGCCGTCCCCATAGGCGTCATCACGGCCATCTACTTGAACGAATATGCGCCTCGAGTGACTGCGGCCCAGGTGAAGAGCCGACTCGCCAGAGCGAGGGGACGGGAATGGTTGATCGAATTCTGGCGATTATGGCAGGTGTATTTGACCGGCATCACCCGGACGGCGGTGGCGACGCTGGCTGGAGTCCCTTCGATCGTTTTCGGGCTATTCGGGTTGGGCTTCTTCGTCCAATTCATCGGCGCGGGCATCGATCGGGTGCTGTATGGTGGAGAACTCGTCTTCGGCCAACCGGCCATCATCTGGGCGGCACTGACGTTGGCCTTGTTGACGTTGCCCGTCATCATCGTCGCCACTGAAGAGGCACTGCGAGCCGTGCCCCAGGATCTTCGTGACGCCAGTCTGGCATTGGGGGCGACCAGGTGGCAGACGATCTCTCGCGTCGTTCTGCCCCAGGCCTTGCCGGGAATTATCACCGGAATGATTCTGACCATCAGCCGAGGAGCGGGGGAAGTGGCGCCCATCTTGTTCACCGGCGCGGCCTATTTCCTTCCCCATCTCCCCACTCGACTCAATGATCAGTTCATGCACCTGGGATATCACGTCTTCATCCTCTCGACGCAATCGCCAAATGTTGAAAAAACGAGGCCGATTCTGTATGCTACCGTACTGGTGTTGCTCGTCCTCACCTTCTCGCTCAATCTCGTGGGCGTGATGATTCGCATGCGGATGCGAAAACGATGGCGACGAGGGCGATGAGAGAAGACGCAGTGAATCCTGACCGAGAGGGGATGACCGGTATCTATGGGAGCTGAATTGGAAGCATCGGGAGAAAAACTCATGAACGCGCCGCCCATTTCGCGCCGTCCCGAGGTTCGTCGAGACGATGCGCGGGCGCCATCTTCGACCGCGGCGAAGATGCGAGTGGAGCACCTCGATTTCTTTTATGGCGACACGAAGGTGCTTCATGATATCACCATCGACTTTCCCGAGAAGCGCGTCACGGCGCTCATCGGGCCATCCGGATGCGGCAAATCGACGTTACTGCGCGCGCTCAATCGGATGAATGACACGATTCCGGAGACGCGCGTCGAAGGACGCGTGTTTCTGGATGGAGAAGACATCTATGCGCCGCGCGTCGATGTCGTGCGCCTCCGCCAGCGCGTGGGGATGGTGTTCCAGAAATCGAATCCATTTCCCAAATCCGTTTTCGATAATGTGGCCTATGGGTTGAGGATCAACGGGCTGGTCCGATCTCGAGGCGAACTGGAAGCGCGCGTGGAGGAGAGTTTGCGCCAGGCGGCTCTCTGGGACGAGGTGAAGGATCGGCTCCACGAATCGGCGCTCATGCTTTCTGGCGGTCAACAGCAGCGACTCTGCATCGCTCGCGCGCTGGCCGTGCGACCGGAAGTACTGCTCATGGACGAGCCGGCATCGGCGCTCGATCCCATCGCCACGCAGAAGATCGAGGAATTGATCTACGAGTTGAAGAAAGCCTACACGATCATCATCGTCACCCATAACATGCAGCAAGCGGCGCGCATCTCCGATATCACGGGATTTCTCTGGATGGGGCGTCTCATCGAGGTGGGACCCACGGTGAAGATCTTCACCAATCCGGATGAGAAGATGACCGAGGACTATATCACCGGACGATTCGGTTAGTGTATGCCTGAGACGCACAGACGATTGGACGAAGAACTGAACGCGCTGCGCGACAAGGTTATGCTGCTCGGCGCTGCTGCCGAGGATGCCGTGCGCAAGGCCATGGCCTCGTTGATCGAGCGGGATTCCGACTTGGCGCGAGAGGTACTGGCCGAAGACGACGTCATCGATCAGATGGAATTGGAGATCGACGAGTTGACCATCGACATCCTGGCGCTCCACACGCCGGCGGCGCGCGATCTCCGGTTCGTGATGACGGCGGCCAAACTGGCGCCGACGTTGGAACGCATGGCCGATCACGCCTGTAATATCGCCCGACACGCCATCGATCTGAACGAAGAGCCCCAGTTGAAGCCCTACATTGATCTGCCCATCATGGGGAATCTGGCCGCCGATATGATCAAGGCGGGCATGGACGCTTTTGCCGAAGAAGACGCCGAAAAAGCGCGCGCCCTCATTCATCACGATGATCGGATCGACGCCCTGTACAACCAGATCTTTCGCGAGTTGCTCACCTATATGATCGAAGATCCGAAGACCATCTCTCGCGCTGCCAAATTGCTGTTCGTGGTCAAGCACCTGGAGCGGATTGCCGATTATGTGACCAACATCTGCGAGCAGATCGTCTATATGGTCGAAGGGCGCGTCATCAAGCATAAACCGTTGGAATCGTGAAACGGCGCATTCTCATCATCGAGGACGATCAGGATATTGCCCGGTCCATCGCTTACAACCTGGAACGGGAGGGTGACTTCGACGTCAAGATAACGGGCACGGGCGAAGAGGGACTCTCGTACCTCCTCGAGCATCCTCCCGATCTTCTCATCCTGGATGTCAATCTCCCCCACATGAGCGGCTTTGAGATCTGCCGGAGAATACGGCGGGAAGCGGCCACCGCCCATCTTCCCATCATCATGCTCACCGCGCGCGTCGCCGAGACGGATCGCGTTTTGGGACTCGACTTGGGCGCCGATGACTATGTGACCAAGCCGTTCAGCATGCGCGAACTGATGGCTCGCGTTCGCGCCGTCATCCGACGCGCGCAGCCGGAATCGGCGTCCACCGGCTATGACGATGGACTCCTTCGCATCGATTTCGAGAGCTTCAGAGTGAGCGTCGCCGGGCGAGACGTCAGGCTGCGACCAAAGGAGTTCGAGTTGCTCAAGGCGTTGGTGCAGAATCCCGGCCGGGTGATGACGCGCCATCGACTGTTGGATCGCGTATGGCATTTGGATTATCATGGATCGACGCGGACGCTGGATGTGCACATTCGGCGGCTGCGGCAAAAGCTCGGGCCGGCGGCATCGATGATCGAGACGGTGACGGGGATCGGCTATCGGTTCCGCCCATCTCCGTCACCAGCCGAAAGGGATCACATGATCGAGAAACCGTGAACCCCATGATGCCGAGTTCGATGGAGTGGGAGTGATGTCTTATGTCGAAGATCCTCGTGTTGCAACATGTGTGGTGCGAGACGTTGGGGACGATCGCCGAAGCATTGGCGGCGGCGGAACTGGTGGCTGAGGTCGTTCGACTCGATGAAGGACAGCCGGTGCCCGATGATCTCGCGGGGATGGCCGGTCTCATCGTGATGGGGGGACCGATGAGCGTTTACGATCATCGGCGATATGCGTTTTTATCCGATGAATTGCGCCTCATGGAGCGAGCCCTGGCAGAAGATAAACCCATCCTGGGGGTTGCCTGGGCAGTCAATTGCTGGCCGCCGCTTTGGGCGCGGCGGTCACCAGGGGCGATCGGAAAGAGATCGGGTGGTATCCCGTCGCCTTGACGGAATCGGCTCGGAATGATCCATTGTGGAGGGACGTTTCATCACCATTCATCGCCTATCATTGGCATGGCGATGTTTTCGAACTCCCTCGTGGAGCTGTCTCGTTGGCCTCGTCGGATCTCACTGCCTGTCAAGCCTTTCGTTATGGTCGTCGAGCTTATGGGTTCCTGTTTCACATGGAAGTGACCGAAGAAATCATCCACAACATGGTCAACACCTTCGCCGATGAGCTTCGAGAGGTGGGTATCGATGGAAGTGAGATCATCGAGCGGGCGAAGGAATATCTGCCGCTCCTCCAGCGCGTGGGCAGGCACGTTTTCATGAGATGGGCGAACCTCGTCAGCGAACGATCAGCGTGAACCGCGGAGCATGATGGATTCCGAGCAAGAGCATTCTCATGTCATCTCTGGTGGCTTTGATCATTGTTGCTCTTGTCATCCTTCTGGGGGGACTCGTCTGGAGAATGCGTCACCGATTCTTCATTCCCTTGGCTCGATTGCGACACACGCTCTCGGTTCTGGGAGCCGCGCCGGGGAATTCGGTGGCCGCTACAATGCAGACGGCGAGGCATCAGCTTCGGGCCTGGGCGACCCGGGCTCATCGAGCAGAACGCGAGCTGGCGTTACTCGCCTCCATCCTGGAGAAGACGCACGATGGCATTCTCGTCGTAGACGACGATTTTCGCGTCCTCTTCGCCAACGCCTCGGCCGGTCGGATCTTCGGTCAACTCGGCACGTCGATGAAGGGACGCCGATTGGCCGAAGTGGCGCGCGAGCGACAGATCTACGAGGGCTTTCGACGAGCTCTTGGTGAGCGACGGGCGTTCGAAGGGAGGATCGAGCGATTGGAGAGCGCCGGGCGGAAGACGTTTCAGTTCCAGATCATCCCACTGGAGGAGGGCCGGGCGGCGGGCGTCTTTTTGGATATCACGCGCTTGGAACATCTGGAGCGCGTCCGGCAAGAATTTCTCGCCAACGTCTCTCACGAACTGCGAACCCCTCTGGCAGCGATTCTGGCTTACGTGGAAACATTGCTCGATGGGGCCATCCATGACGCGGAACATAATGTTCGCTTTTTGGAGGTCGTTCAAAAACATGCTCAACGATTGAACAGCCTGGTGAACGATATTTCCGATCTTTCGGCCATCGAGTCAGGACATGTACGGTTGGAACCGACGGTGATTCATGTGCATCGTGCCGTCCAGGACGTCATGGAAGCGCTCCAACCGCGGGCCGAGCAGTTCGATGTGCGATTGATTAATGCCGTTCCCGAAAACGTGGAGATCCTGGCCGACCGGCGACGATTCGAACAGATCCTCCTCAACCTGCTGGATAACGGGATCAAGTTCAATCGGCGTGGTGGGCGCGTTCGCGTCGACGCCGAGGAGCGAGCCGGTGAGACGGCCATCACCATCGCAGATACGGGCATAGGTATTCCACCCGCTGATCTGCCGCGGATTTTCGAACGATTCTATCGCGTGGA
>RFHM01000389.1 GCA_003696865.1 Acidobacteriota bacterium
CCGCTCACCGATCACACTTACATGTATCAGAAAATCTATCGCATTCCCGCCGCCGGCGGTCGCGCCGAAGTCGTCGTGCCCACCGAGGGAAAGCTGGGCCATGTGGCCTATTCGCCGGATGGTCAACGCATCGCCTGGTTGGGCGCCGTCGATATTCACGATCCGTCGGCGCAGAACGTGTTCATCGCTCGCCGGGATGGTCGGGAGAAGCGCAATCTCACCGCCGATTATCAAGGCTCGGTCATCTGGTTCCACTGGCTGGATGATGAGACCATCGCCATGATCGGCATCGAGAAAACGGCGACGCGCGCTTATCGAGTCGACGTCAACACCGGGCGAAGAGAGTTCATGCTGGCCAGTCGACCGGTGTTCTCGGCGTTGAGCTTCGATGCCGAGCATCGCGCCGCCGCCTTCGCCGGTAGCACGCCGTTTCATCCCCCGGAAGTCTTTTATCTGGCCGGTGGCGACGAGCCGCGTCGATTGACCAACAATAATCCCATCCTCGATGAACTGGAACTGGCCGATCAGTTCACCATCGAATACCAGGCCGACGACGGTACGACTATCACCGGACTGGTCATGAAACCGGTAGGATATCAGGAAGGGCGGCGGTATCCGCTCATCGTCAGCGTGCACGGAGGGCCGGAGGCTGCCGTCCTCGATGGATGGAACACCTACTACATTCGCTGGGGGCAATTGCTCGCCGCTCACGGTTATGTCGTGTTCTGGCCCAACTATCGTGGCAGCACGGGTCGCGGCGTCGCATATTCCAAGAAAGATCAGAAAGACCTCGGCGGCGCCGAATTCCGCGATGTGCTCGCGGGCATCGATTATCTGGCCGACGAGTTGGGCTTGGTCGATAAATCGCGCGTCGGCATGGGAGGTGGCTCTTATGGCGGCTACTTCTCGGCGTTGGCGGCGACGCGCTATTCGGAGCATTTCAAAGCGGCCATCGATTTCGCCGGCATCACCAACTGGATTTCTTTCCTCGGCACGAGCGACATCCCCATGGAGAACACGCTCGTCCACTGGGGATTCGAGCGGCCATACGATCACATGGAGGAGATGTGGAATGCCTCGCCGATGAAGTACATCAAACAGAGCAAAACGGCCCTGCTCATCGCTCACGGTGCCAGGGATGAGCGCGTGCCCATCGGCCAGGCGTGGGAGATTTATACGGCGCTCAGCATTCTCGATCAGACGCCATACGAATTCGTCATCTATCCTCGCGAAGGACATGGGCTGGCCGAGCGCGAGCATCAGATCGATTTCATGAAGCGCGTGCTTCGGTGGTTCGATACCTACGTGAAGGGAGCGGGCCGGTGATGATCCGAGTGGGATGAACATCGGGCCACAGATTTCACCGATGCTCACAGATAAGGAATCTGTGTAAATCTGTGGAATCTGTGGCGATTTTCGAGGGAGTCGCCCATGGCGCGCCCGAGCCACACCGACGACATGAAAATAACCCGTTGGAGGCTCTCTGCGTTCTCTGCGTCTCTGCGGTGATTTTCGAAAGGAGGTCGAAGATATGAATATTGGCAAAAAGACGATTCAGTGGAGGAAGCGTTGGCCCTGGATGGTGGCAGTGAGTCTTCTCGTGGTAGGGAGCGCACGTTGGGGAAGTGCACCGTCGATGCGCGCGCAAACGGTCATTCAGAAGCGCGATCCGGCCATCGTCGCCATGATCAATGACGTCTCGGCCGAGCGCATCGAAGCGACCATTCGCAAGCTGGTCGGGTTTCACACTCGTCATTCGCTGAGCGAGACCGAGAGCGATGAACGGGGCATCGGCGCGGCGCGACGATGGATCAAGGCGGAGTTGGAACGGTACGCCGAAGCTTCCGGCGGTCGCCTGCAGGTGGAATTCGATCCCTTCATCGTGGAGCCGGACGGTCGGCGCATTCCACATCGTGTGGAGATGAAAAACGTGCTCGCGCGGCTGCCGGGAACCGATCCCGAGGACGATCGCGTGCTCATCGTCAGCGGGCATTACGACTCGCGCGCCTCCGATGCCATGGACACCACCGGCTTCGCTCCCGGAGCCAACGATGATGGTTCGGGAACGGCGGTGGTCATGGAACTGGCCCGCGTCATGAGTCGTCGGCGATTTCCCGCCACCATCATTTTCGCCGCCGTCGCCGGGGAAGAGCAGGGACTCTATGGATCTCGCCATCTGGCCGAGCGCGCTAAACGAGAGGGATGGAACGTGGTCGCCATGATCACCAATGACATCGTGGGAAACACCCTCTCCAGCGAGACGAATCTCCGGGATAATACGCATCTCCGCGTGTTCAGCGAGGGCATTCCGGCGGCCAATGCCGAGGCATTCCTCAGGCGCATTCGCGCGACCGGCGGCGAGAACGATAGTCCGGCGCGACAATTGGCCCGCTACATCAAGGAGGTGGGCGAACGGTACGTCGATCAGATGAACGTGGTCATGATCTATCGTCGCGACCGCTTCCTGCGCGGAGGCGATCACACGCCGTTCAGTCGCCTGGGATTCGCGGCGGTGCGCCTCTCGGAGATGAACGAGGATTTCCGTCATCAGCATCAGGACGTCCGCGTCGAAGACGGCGTTCAGTACGGCGATTTGCCCGAGTTCGTCGACTTCGCCTACGCCGCTCAGGTGGCTCGGGTCAATCTGGCCGTCCTGGCCAACCTGGCCATGGCACCGGGCGCGCCTCGTTCGGTGGGCATCGTCGTGCGCGGCTTGACCAACAAAACGACGTTGCGATGGCAGCCGCCCGCGGGCCACGCTCCGGCCGGGTATTACGTTCTCATGCGGGAGACGACCAGTCCCATCTGGCAGCGCAAGATCTTCGTCGGCGATACCACCGAGGTGACGTTGCCCTATTCCAAGGACAACTACTTCTTCGCCGTGCAATCGGTCGATGCCGAGGGGCACGAGAGCTTGCCCGTGTTTCCCGTCCCGGTACGATGAGGGAGCGCGCGGCATTTCGGTCGCGGAGCGGTCATCGATGGTCGCGGAATCACCCATGAACGATTTCGAAAAAGTCGCCCATGGCCTTGCCAGCCACACCGCGGGGATGAAAAGAGCCCGTCGGAGGATCTTTGCGTTCTCTGCGCCTTTGCGGTGGATTTTCGAAGGAGGCCGAGGGAAGCGCGCTCCGGGTCCGGGGATATCCCCTCTCGCCTCCCTCCCCTTGCTTGACGGTGGCTCGAGCGGAGACATATACTGGCTTGAGATATGAGGGTGTTAGCCGTCGACTACGGGGAGAAGCGCATCGGCCTGGCCGTGGGCGAAGAGGTGGGCCTCATCATTCGCGCGGTGAAGACCCTCCCGGCACAGGGCGTCAAGCGCGATGCTCATCGACTCATCGAGTGGGCGGACAAGCTCGGTGCCGATGAGATCGTCATCGGTCATCCGGCGCTCCCTTCGGGCAGAACGGGAGCCATGGGTCGAAAGATCGAGAAGCTGCTCAGTCAGATCCGAAAACTCACCGATCTCCCCGTCCGGCTGTGGAATGAGTATCTGACCTCTCACGCCGCCGATGAGTGGATGGCGGTCCAAGGCATCAAGTCCGGCCGACGGGCGGCGATGCGGGATCAAATCGCGGCCTGCCTCATCCTGGAAGACTACTTGACCCACCGACGGGAGGATGAACGAAGAACCGCTCAATAACCAGCAGTGCTCTGGCCATTCCCGGAGACGGTATGCGCTCATGCTGGTCATGGCCATCGTTCTCATCGCCGGGGCGGTGACGCTCTGGAGCGCTCACGTTCTCCACACGCCCCATGAGCACGTCAAGGCGGGTCGGATCATCCGTATCGCTCCGGGGATGCCGGCGACCGAGATCCTTCATCGATTACGGGAGGAGGGGATTCTGCCGTCGTCCTGGGTCGTGACTGCATGGTTCAGATTCAAGGCCTGGACCACGACGTTCAAAGCGGGCGAGTATGCATTTGCCTCTCCCATCACGCCCGCCGCGGTCATCGAGAAACTGGCCCGAGGAGAGGTCTATCTCCACTCCATCACCTTCCCCGAAGGACTCACCCGATTCGATGTGGCGCGGCTCATCGAGCGATTGAACATCCCCGAGGCCTCCCAGGCGCTCCAGCTCACCGAAGATCCCCACCTCATCGATCTCATCCGCGACCTCGATCCCGAAGCCACCACGTTGGAAGGGTACCTGTTCCCCGACACCTATCAGTACGCCGCCGACACCACGGCGCGGCAGCTCATCGCCAACATGGTCAAGCGATTCCGCCAGGTCTTCACTCCGGAATATCGTCGGCGGGCCGCCGAACTCGGTCTGACCGTGCGTGAGGTGGTCACATTGGCGTCCATGATTGAACGCGAGGCCCGGTTGGACGAAGAGCGTCCTCTGATTTCGTCGGTGTATCATAATCGACTGCGCCGGGGAATGAAGCTCGACTGCGACCCCACCGTCATCTATGCCGCCATGCTGGCCGGGAAATGGACCGGGCGCATCCATCAATCGGATCTTCGCCGGCGCTCGCCGTACAACACCTATCTCTACCCGGGACTCCCTCCCGGTCCCATCGCCTCCCCGGGCCGCGCCTCGCTGGAAGCGGCTCTCTACCCGGCCGATACGCCTTACCTTTTCTTCGTGCTCGATCCCACTCGAGACGACGGCGCTCACCGATTCAGTGTCACGGCCAAGCAACACCGCGCTCATGTGGCTCAATATCGCCTGGCCGAGCGCCGTCGGGCCAAGAATCGTCGGCGGTGATCCTCGTTCTTTCAAACTACTGATCGAAATAGAGGGCGAATTCCATGGGGTGCGGCCTCAAGCGAAGCTCGTTGATTTCCCTCTCGCGTTTATATCGAATCCACCGCTCCAGGAACGTTTCGGAAAACACGTCGCCTTTGAGCAAGAAGTCGTGATCGCGCTCCAGCGCCGCCAAGGCGTCCTCGAGCGATTCCGGGAGCGCGGGAACATCGCTCAACTCTTCGGGCGTCATATCGTAGATATCCCGATCCAGCGGCTCTCCGGGGTCGATCTGCTGTTGAATGCCATCGAGCCCGGCCATGAGCATGGCCGCGAAGGCCAGATAGGGGTTGCACG
>RFHM01000390.1 GCA_003696865.1 Acidobacteriota bacterium
GAAGACTATTCCTGAGTTTTTTCGGACTCAAAAGCCGAAGTTTCCTGCCAGCGCTATCGGCAACATAAATAATATCGGCGGCTCCCAGAAGGAGAAAGACGCGTGTCGTTGTTTTGTCCAGGGCTATGCCCTGGCAAATCACGGCCATTTGAATCCCATCCATATTCATGACCGTGTCCGGCTCGAATTTTTCCGTGGCCGGATTCGGCTCCAGTTCTTGCCAGAATGACTTGGTGAGAACATCGATGAGCGGACCCTCCAGTCTCCGCTCCCAGAGCAGCTTTCCCGCAGGATCATACTTTTGAATGATGGGAGCAAAGACATAAGCCACGTAGAGATTGTCCTGTCCGTCCATGGCCATGACCACGCGGCTGAGCGGCACGCGATACCTCTCATCATCCGCATGTCCTGGATAAGCGTGCGACAGGCTCATCAGATCGCCAAATTGCCTGAGAAGCTCGCCCTCACGCGAGTAAACGGAGATCAGATGACCTCTCGTCGCGTGGTTGAGGAAAATCTCACCTCGAGAATTGACGGCGATGTCGGGAGATTTCAGAGGCGATCGGAATCCCCCCACATGATGCCCCGTTTTGTCGAAGATCTGTATGCGCAGATTGCCTACATCTTTGATATAAAGCCGGCCATGGGAATCGAGCGCGTATCCCGTCGGATGATTCAGATCCTCGGGACCCTGCCCCAGATGGCCGATCTGAAATTTGAATCGCATGGATGGATCGAAGACGCAAATCCGATGGTTGTTCTGATCCATCACGTAATAATTCCCCTCATCATCGCGACGTACGTACTGCGGATAGTCAAACCCAAACCCATCGAATATCGGTACCTCCTGATAGAAGCTCACATTAGTCTCTTTCTCCTGAGGAGGTTTGGTCTCCTCGGAAGTGGAGAAAAGAGTGTCTGCCACAGCACTTGAAGATGGCCGCTGCCGCTCCTGCACCAATAGAAACAGGAAAACGCCCAGTCCCGCGATGCCAATCGCTGCCCATAACCAGCGGTTCCTTTTCATCGTACTGACTCCTTTGAGACCCTCGCCAGCCATTGAGCCAAAGGCTCAACAGTCTTCACCCGTCCTTGCGTATCGATCGTCAATGCCAGCGCCTCTTCGGAGAGAGGCGCTCTTGTGACATAGGGAGACTCCAACACATCGAACGGCTCTTTGGCGAGATAGATATTCGCGACGATATGATGAGCATTCAGGCGATCGATCAGGTCGAAGAGAGAGAAGTTCTGGCTGAAGATATAATGAACCCCGTTCTGCGACCACGCACCTGACGTCTCTATCGCTTTGAGCTCTTCCAAATAGTTCGACATCTGGCAGGTCGAACAATTCGCCGTAAAGAAGATGATCACGCTGTTGGTTAAATCCAGATCGTGAAGGGTCAATGCGGCGCCCGTTTTCACGTCGATGATCTTATATGGCGGCAGCGCATCTCCGGGCTGTATCCCAAGATGCCACTCTTTTTCAATTTCATAGTTAATCCGACCAACGAGATGCCATTCTACCAATTGACGGAGGTCATTCGACGTCATGAGTCGATGGAGCGAGAACTCAATCACCCCGTCCGGATTAACGAAGAAGAACCCATAGCTATGATGCTCCAGATGGAGGGGATCTCTTAAGCGGTCTCCGGGATCAAGGAGAATGGGATAGGAGATGGCACGCCTGTTCAGGAATTGCTTTAACTCTTCGGTCTCCCTTCGTGTGATGCCCAGCGGCTGTAGTCCCAGACTGTGATATTTACGATTCAAGACGTCACAATAGGATAAGAAGTCAACCATCGGATGGTCCTTAAAGTAAAAAACCACTCCCCATTTCCCACGAAGGAACTCAGAATCGATCGTTTTCCTGGTCGCGCTTGTGCCGGAAAGAGAAGGGAAGGCCTCTCCGTAATTCAAATGAACGTGCTCTTCTTCAGGCGGCGGGGCCGCTCGGAATATGGCTGGAAGATCATAATGGTGGAGGAGATATTGCAGCACGATGACATCGGCCGTCAGGATACCAGCAACAAGGCCGTAGAACAAAAAACGCCGTTTCGTCCACCTGTGCGAGCCCATTTCGAGACTCCTACGATTCCTCCTTCTCCCAATATATCAAAACCCCGATCTGTGTCAAGTAGGCAAAATTTCACACTTTTTCACACTTTTTCGCGGAAAATGGGGCGAATGGAGGGCGATGGAATCCAGAGTCCGGTCGGTGCATCCATTCAAACGCCGCCGCCGCTTCGGCTCACGGGATGATTGCGCCACCCCCACGTTCGCTCATCTCCCGGCCACCGACATCCGTCATCATTATCTTTTCTCCGAAGATGATGAACGTTCACCGGCACCCCACCGAGGCTCTCCCATTCTCTTCAGGATCGACTCCACGCAGATGAATTTTCGTCCACTGGCATGCTGGACACCATGCACCCACTCGCTTCTGATCCAGTTATACATCGTGCGCCGCGTCACCTGGGCCACCTCGGCCGCTCGTCGCACCGACACGTGCTCGGTCGCGCGGCCGCAGGATGGACAGTAATATCGGGGCATGCCGCTGACCTCCTCCCGGGGGTGAGGGCAATACGAACGCTCAACGAATGGGGAAACTCCCACTCATCACGGAGCAGGAGATCGCTCGCTCGCTCGATCACACCTGGATGCATTCCCCCACTCCCTATCGAAAACCCGCCCCCACTATAGCCGGGGAAGAAAGAGAGTGTCAAGCGCGCTCACTAAAGCCGCGGTGACCATTACTGGGGAATCGCGTCACGCTCGCTGCCACAGAGACATTGCCCGTTCAGAACTCATGGGGACGAGAAGATCCGTCTCCTGGGACACATACCCAGGCTCTTTCATGGCGTCCTGCCTGGATTCCCGGCCTTCATCCGATGTTGTTGGGCGTCCGTCAGAGGTTCCGTGAGGCGGTCCTGTCAGGTACAATAA
>RFHM01000058.1 GCA_003696865.1 Acidobacteriota bacterium
CGTGCTCAACGATGGCCGTCTGGTCGTGGCCGCCCCGCGGATGAACGGGACGCTGCTCCATCTGTTCGATCCCTCGGGGCGGGAGGTGATGGGGTTTGGCGAGGTCCGGCGGTTCGATGTCGGCAACGAGGCGGAGAATCTCTTTCTCAACCGGGGGGTGGTGCTGGTCGATGGTTCGGGGAGGATCTCCTATGTGTTCCGGTATGCGCCCCGGCCGACCGTTCGGGTGTTCACGGCTCGGGGGCAACAGGTGCGGGAGTTCCCCATCCGGGGGGCCGCCGTGGCGTTGCAGGTGGCGGCGGCGCGGCGGTTTTTGCGGGAGAAGGAGCCCGAGGTGGTGGGGGGGATGACCATCATCACGGCGGCGTCCGTGGATCCGGAGACGGGGCATCTGTGGTTGGGGATGAACGGGTCGTCGGAGACGGGGGTGATATATGAGTACACGCCCGAGGGGGAGAAGGTGGGCGAGTATGCGCTGGTGCTCCGGGACAAGGGATCGCGCCGCATCGTCACCGGGGTGCAGGCCCTGATGGTTCGGCGACCGTTCCTCTATGTGTTCACCGGGTCTCGGGCCTATCGGTTCGATGTGCGGGAGGGACGGACTGGGTCTCTGGCCGTCGTGGGCGGTGGGGTTGGCGTCGATGAGAACAGGTGCGTGGTATCTGAGAATTGAGAATATTGATACAGGACGTGCAAGACCGAAGCCATTGGATTTCTGTGGTTCAAATGCGACAGATGCGGTAATGAACTCCATGGTGACCAGCCGAATGTCGATATTCACGTGGTCGATGGCTCGCTGAATCATTTCTCCGGTGGTTGCCATCTCTTTTCTGCTTTTGCGCTATTCTGTCGCCCGCCGTCAGGGTGGGAGGAGATGGAAGAATGGCTCCATCGAGATGCTGGGAGTGGCGTTCAGGGAGTTAACCAGGCACGACGCCAGATGGGCCCTCTCGTTGGCTCCTGGATTAGCGCATGTGGGATTGCAGTCACCGGCTCAAGTGGCCATCGGCAGAGGACTGCTCGATGAAACCAAGCGCACCTCGATGAGAAGCGAACCCTGAAGGTGTGACGAGAACACCCGATGAGGTGCACATGGGGAACGATGATGGCGCGTCCCTGAAGGCCACCGCACTCACTCGGAGGAGACGCTCTTGCGAGTTAATTTATTGATATGTTGCGACTTTTTACTTTGTAAATACACTGTACATTTTATAGCTCAAGAGACGTCCGCTTCGATCGCCCCTTTTGGGGAGCAAAGCGGCTAAGGGGACTCAACCCCGATATTCTTGGGCCGCGACGACCGGCCATCGACTCTCAGGGCAACTCACCGGTTCCGTCGCCTCGCCCGTGCGAGCGTTCGGGGGAGAGCGTATCGATTATGTGCTCGATGATTGACATCGATGATGATCTCCGATACCATCCATATTGTTCGTGCAATCAGGTACCATACGAGCGGTTGGTTGACGAGAGAGCCGTTTGAGAATCGAACCAGGGGAGTGACGTGAGATCATGCAATTGACCAATGTGGAGCAGCTTGAACAAACCCTCCAGGAAGCCAAGGCGATCGTTCCCGGCATTCAAGCGGCCGCCGTGGTGAGCACTGACGGACTGACCATTGCCGGCGCGTTACCGCCGGACCTCGATGAAGAGCGTTTCGTGGCCATGAGTGCCGCACTACTCGATGTTGGTCAGCGCACGGCGAGAGAGCTCGACATGGGCTCGCTCGAGCAGATGTACATGCGCAGTCAGAATGGATACATGATCGTCATCCCGGCCGGTCCGGAGGCCGTCCTTGCGGCCATCTTGGAGAAGGAAGCCAAATTGGGATTGGTATTTCTCAATCTCCGACGATTCGCCGAGCAAGTGGCTCAGGCGCTGTCCGGTGGATGAGCGCTCGTCGCGAGGTATCGACGACTGACGTGGCCTAGTTCACCGTAGGGCGTGTGAGGTGCTCGGCGCTTTTGACAGCTTCTCTCCGAGTCGATACACTTTTAGAGGCGTGGAGGGTTGGCCGAATTGGCAAGGCACCGGTCTTGAAAACCGGCGGGCGTGAGCCCATGGGGGTTCGAGTCCCTCACCCTCCGCCAGTTCCTTCATTCCCGAGATCTTTGATCAATTTCACTTCCTCTTCATCGAATCAAAGCTGGTCGATCCGCTTCATTCGTTCTCTCGAATTCTGGACACTGTCGCCATCAGTCGCGTCAACAGGTACGGGAATGTTCCCATCGGTGACAGACTCTCGATATACAGACCATCCTTTTCCGCTGCACCCACCCATGTTGTCGGAAAGAGCGCCTCTGCTTCTCGCACAAGAGGCGTTGCGACGAGCCTGCCCTCATTCAGTCCTCGCGCTATCCGTTCGAGGAGATGTTCATTCGTGTCATAGAACGTCAACAGCGACGACGAATCGCGATCAGCGAAGGCCCGCCGATATGCCATCGAGACCGCCATGGTATCGCCCGATCGATGAGCTTCGATGATCGCTTCTATGGCCGATCGGCTCTCGCTCGCCACGAGGAACTGGTTCACGAACGCGTAATATATGGAGTGACTGGACCTCTCCCCATCGAGGATGAACATCGGTTGGCCGGCGACGCTGGCCTCGACCACGGCAAGCTGATGAGTCCGAGCGATCCGATCGATGGCCCGTTTCACCCGGCGCGCATCGAGAACCTCGACCATGAGAGCAGCCCGCGGATGATCCCGTTCCGCTGACGGCAGGCTGACGATGGCCATTTGTTGACCAATGGCTGCCAGAAGCTCATTTCGTATATCGACTCCCCACCTGGCCAACAGCCGATGGATCTTGGCTTCACCATCCGATCCCACCGCCTGGAGAGTCGCTCCATATATTTCGTCATACAGGGCCACGGGGTCGCCGAGAGAAGCGATGAAAACGCGATTAGCCGCCGCCGGGATGATCGACAGAATCTCGCCCGTCAGGGGAGGGGCATCCAACATCACTCGAACGATGCCCGCACCACCATCGGGGATGGCCAGGAACAGTCGCTCGGCGAC
>RFHM01000391.1 GCA_003696865.1 Acidobacteriota bacterium
ACATCGAGCTATCTTATCATGAACTGGATCTTCGGCGCGAAAGGCGACTCGGCTACCGCTCCCTCTCGCAGATGCACGGATTGTTGATCTCTTACGAGAACGGAGCCTTCGGGCTGTCAGCCTTGTTACAGTGTCTCCACTGACGACGGGCTGAGGGTCGTCACATTAGAACCCGTCGCCTTCGGCGCTGACTCATCCAGTCTCTGCCAGGCTGCCCGCACGCTCTCGTACTCATGCTGATAGACCTCCTCATACTTGACCGTCCGCCACAGCCGTTCCACAAAGACGTTATCGAACACGCGGCCTCGGCCGTCCACGCTGATGCCCACCCCGGCTGCTTCCAGCCGGCTCATGAACGTCTGACTGGTAAACTGGATCCCCTGATCGCTGTTGAAGATCTCCGGCCGTGCCTAGTCCAGCGCCCGATCCAACGCCCCGAGGCAAAAACTGACCTCCAGGCTGTTGGCCGTTCCCAACTCACCGCATACCGACTATGCCCATCCAGAATCGCCACCAGATAGACAAACCCGCCACGCCATCAGATGTATGTAATATCTGCGCCCCACATCTGTCGCAGTCGGTCAATGACCAGCCCGCGCAACAGGTACGGATAGATCCGAGGCGCCGTCCCACGGCTAAGCCGAGGCTTGGGATATGTCGCCTCAGTCCCCATCACGCGCATCAACGCCGGACCCGCTTGCGGTTCACCTCGTCGCCTTGCCTCCGCAACCAGGCCGTCATCCGACGACTGCCGTAAAACGGCGTGCGCGTGTGTTGTTCGTCGATCCATCGCATCGGACTCACGTTCTCCTCGCTTTCTTGGACAGGGTGATAATAGGAGCTGGATCGCGCCCGGCCCAGCAGCTCGCACTGTCCGGGCCACGCCCGAGCTGCGCATGCTCTGGCCCGATCAGCGCACGCTTCTGCCGAGGCCGTCTCGCCCAACCTTTTTCAGCCGCTCTAATTCCATGGTCAGCTGCCCAATCTGTTGATAGAGTCGCGCTGTGATCTCTTGCTTGGCTCGCTCCGCTCGCGCCCGCCCATCCGAAAAGACCGGCGGGAGTTCTTCCCGGCGCCTGTTGCTTCCACTGTTGGATCTGATGGGGATGGACCCCATACTCGGACGCCCACTGATCGTTTTATGACCTTTGATGGCTTCCACGGCCACCCTGTCTTTGAACTGGGTACTGTACGTACTGGTTCCGTTTCTTCATAGCGCTCTCCTCATTCATTCTTTTCATTCATTCTTTCTCGCTATCCGATTGTATCTCGTTTTTCCACCTCATTCACTTGTCCAGTTTTTTGGAGACCGTTATAGACATCCCGCTACCCCTTGCTCTTCCTGCATGTCCCCTGGTGATATTTCGCCTCGTCGAGCCCGAACTCGGATACAAAAGCAAAATCCTTCCTGTATGTCCCCTGGTAATATTTCGCCCCACGCGGCCTACCCCTCGTAATGCCCTCCGACTATGCCGCAACTCTCCCAAGTGACGCCTTCCCCTAAAGTTGGTTAGCGCACGTTGTAATCCTGATAAGTATCCCAACACTGCGTCCCTCCATTGCCTCTCCTAACGGGCGCCTACTGTTCCTGTCTGTTCCCGCCGAGCGGAGGTCGTGACCGTCTATGTCTCTGAGCTAGCACATGCTCACGTGGGGATGGCCCCGTAGTCGGACGGCGCGCACGCAGCGCAGGTAGGCAGCGGGCGTCGAGTCTCATAAGCAAAGGGGGAACTTTTCTCTGCTGAAGGGTGCACATCTGCTGGATCAATTGGCGAAGAGGCCTTGCTGGCGTGCCGAAAGGACGGGTTCACTAGAGCTTGAAAGCTGAAGGCGCGATCCACTGACGACGGGCTGAAGGTCGTCACATCAGAACCCGTCGTCTTTGGCGCTCCTCCTTCGGCGCCGGTCAGCTCCTCGTCTGGTCGCTCCCCATCAGAAAATGCAGTACAATACAGACGAGCAACATGTCCGGTCCGACGAAGAAGCAGTTGATCTTGGAGATCTTCGAGCGAGAGGCGATGACTGGCTTGGGCCGGTCCGAGGTGCGGCGGATTCAGAAGAGGTTGATCGAAATACTGGGACCATCGGGGGCGAGTTCTCCCGGATATATCGCTCGCGTCCTCGCCGAGGCGGGGAAGCCCGTCCATATCGCCGATGCCTTCAGTCCGCCGCCCATGGAGGAGCCTTATGAACACCAATTCCGGGACATCCTGAAATTCAGCACGTTGGAGCAGGCCGAAGCCTCACTTCGCCGGTTGAGCGCGCTCTATCGCGAATTCAAAGCCGCGGGCGACGAGAAGGGCATGAGTTATGCTCGCTCGATCGCTCTGGTGGGGAAGCGCCGGGCTCAAGCGGCCGCACGTCGAGCTCGGTCGGCCGAAACGCGCGATGTCAAACGGGAGATCGTCGAATGGTTCACGCTCTGGCTCTACAATCCGCCGGTGTTCGATGATTGGCTGGAGCTACGCAAACGATCGCCGGAATTTCAAGCGAAATGGGGAAAACCACCAGCGAAGGAGTGAGACCGGGGGGATGAAAATGGCTTGCTGGATGATCTTGGCGGTCTCTGCGCCTCGGCGGTGGTTCTCGAAGGAGGATGAAAATGGCCTGTTGGATGATCTTGGCGGTCTCTGCGCCTTTGCGGTGATTTTCGAAGGAGAAGCAACCGCGTATGGATCGACATCTCCATGATGCGCTCACTGCTGCACGCTCTTCTGTTGAGACGTCTATTGGCCGATCCGGCGTATTCATTGTCCTCATCGCTCAAACGGCGCTGCTTCTTGTCACCATGTATCTGGCCGATGCCACAGGGCGACTTCGAAGCGCGCTGCCCGTTTGGGTGTGGGGGCCGATGGACAGTCTGTTTCATGGAATCATCGCCGTGCTCATCGTCTGGCCTCTGGTTCGGCTATCGCCTGGGGTGGGGCGGAAGATGTTCATCGTCGCTGGCGCATTCGGCTCGCTCATCGATATCGATCATTTCATCGCCGCCGGATCGTTCTCCTTCGACGAGGCTATCGCGCTCGGGTGCCGACCGTGGACGCACAGCCTCACTTTCGCCGCGTTGTGCGGGCTCATTGTGTGGCTCATCGGCAAGCGGAGACGCACCGGGTTGGTCGTCATGGTCGCGCTGGCTTCCCACGTCATTCGCGATGCCGCCGGTGGATGCACGCC
>RFHM01000059.1 GCA_003696865.1 Acidobacteriota bacterium
AGATAGTCATCGCCGTCGATCGCCGGTTCGTCCGGGAGGCCATCGTCGACACCGCTTTTGCCCTCATCGAGAGGTCGCTCGAAGTGATGGCATTCGCCGGGCACAGACTGGGATTGTCGATGAGATCCCCGGCAGAAGTCGACAAGGAGCGTCAACGCTGCCTTCGATTCCTCGGTGAGAGCGGCGTCATCCGTCATGCTCAGCGCATGCTCTCGGTAGCCTGTGCCTGAACGGCGGTCACAGCAATGGCATCGACGATGTCTTCGGCTCGGCACCCGCGGGAAAGATCATTGGCCGGCTTTTGCAGGCCTTGAAGAATTGGACCGATGGCCGTCGCCCCGGCCAGGCGCTCGGTCAGCTTATACGCGATGTTCCCGGCATCCAGATTGGGGAAAATGAGGACGTTGGCGCGACCGGCGACGCTCGAGCCAGGGGCCTTCTTCTCGCCCACGGCGGGGACCAGGGCGGCGTCAGCCTGCAATTCGCCGTCGATGAGCAGATCCGGCGCTCGAGCGCGGGCCGTCTTGGTCGCTTCGATCACCTTATCGACCAATCGATGCCGGGCACTTCCCTTGGTCGAGAAGGAGAGCATGGCCACGCGCGGCTCTACGTCCAGTAAGACGCGCGCGCTGTGAGCCGAGGCCAAAGCGATCTCGGCCAACTCCGACGGAGAGGGATCAACGACCACCCCACAATCGGCGTAGATGAGAGCGCCCTGAGCGCCATAGGTTGGCGTGGGCAATGCCATGATGAAAAAGCTGGAGACGAGACGGAATCCTTGGCGCACCCCGATGATCTGGATGGCCGCCCGCACGGTCTCCGCCGTCGTATGCGTGGCCCCAGCCACCGATCCATCGGCCCGCCCCTGACGAACCATCATATTGCCGAAGTAGAGCGGATCGAGCATCTGACGGCGCGCTTCGTCGGGAGTGATGCCCTTGGCCCGCCGCAGCTCGTAATAGAGTTGTGCGTACTCGTCGAGATCCTGGGATCGAGCCGGATCCACAATAGGTATGTGATGAAGGTTCATCCCCAGTTGATCGGCTTTCTGGCGGATCACCTCCTCACGACCGATCAACGTCACCCGAGCTATCCTCTCGGCCACACATGCGACGGCGGCGCGCAACGTCCGTTCGTCTTCGCCTTCAGGGAGAACGATGTGCCGAGGATGGGCGCGAGCTCGTTGCCTGATACGCTCCAGGACGTTCATAGGCTCATCCGATCAGGGAATTCAACCTTGCCACGAGCAATGCCGTTTGTCAACGGCCACGGCCCGATCGCCGACGATCGAACGTCAAGCGCGACACACATGGTTTGACGTCAGGAGAGGGCCGATGGAAGTTTTTGTTGGCATTTTTTTCGCTTATTGGTATAATGTCTACCAGCAGTTGCGGCGTTCAGGAGGTTATGAAAGCTAGGGGGTATTGAGTTGTGATGATGCTGTGTAGATGAATTTCATCGCCAGAGAGTGTTAGGCTCCAATGTGGAGACGGCTGGTGTATCACAATGGTTGGTGAGCCAGGGCGAACGGAGGACGTGATGTTCCGTATTTCCACTCCTGTTTCTCTCCAGCCTCATCGGCCGCTCCCAGAAGGGCCGAAATCGTTGGTAAGAAGTCAGGAACCTTAGTTAAGGGGGAGGTAGTCAATGGAAGGCGCACGACGACTTGAAACATTCCTCACGCTCTCAGATCTGATCGATTCCGGTCAATTCCAACGAGCCGAGAAACTCATTAAAACCAACCCGCCCGAAGGTCCTTTGGGGCTCATCCATCACGCGGAAGTCCATACCTACTTCGGTCGCCTGGATGAGGCCGGCGAGTTACTGGAGCGCATTCAACCGCGGGACCTGGCCATCGATGAGGCCGCTCGCTATGCGTTGGCTCGGGGCGAATGGTACTACTGGCGATTCGAGTACGAGCCCGCCGAACAGCAATTTCATATGGCCGAGCACATGTACCGGTTCATCGACGACGAGTTCGGACTGGCCAAGACGCTCTACGATCTGGGTCGGCTGAAACGGCGCGAAGCCAAGTTCGAAGCGGCTCAACAACTGCTCCATCAAGCCCTGGACCTGATGAGCGATCACCGAGGCGAGAAAAAAGAGTTTCTTCAAGCCCTGCTCCAGTTCAACCTTGGCGTGTGTGCCCATCAACTCGGCCAACTGGATACGGCGACCGAGCTCTACTCTTCGGCGATGGTCGCTCTCAACAAACTCGAACGAGGCATCTACTATGGAGCCACTTTGAACAGTTTTGGGACGCTCCTTCGACGGATGGGGAAATACGAAGAGGCCTTCTCGATGATCAAGGAAGCCGTCAGCATTTTCGAGCAGTTCGCCTCGTTCGAGCAACTGGCCAATGCCATGAATAATCTCGCCTTGACGCTGGTCCGACTGGAGCAATACGAGGCGGCGGAAACCATTCTGCAGGAGAGTGGCGAACTCTACCAGCGGGTGGGGAGTATCACGGGAAGCTCCATCTATCTGGAGACGTTCGCCGAACTCTATCTCCAAAGCGGAGCTCTTCATAAGGCGGAGAAATATGCCTCTCAGGCCATCCAGCAAGCCGACCTCTCGCATAACGAATTCGTCAAGGCCGAAGCGCTCATCACTCTGGGACGCATCGAGATCAAACGGAATGACTTCTATGCGGCGGCCAAGGTGCTGAAGGAAGCTCTGGAGATCAGCCAGAAGCTCAACAGCAAGATGCTCCAGACGGCGGCCCAGCTCTACCTGGCCGAATGCGAACTCCCAACGGCGCCGGTCAAGGCGCAACAACGTCTCACCCAGGTCAGAGAAGCCCTGGAATCCTACCACGACGTCCAATTGCAGCAGGAGCTGGAGCGCATTCGCCAACGGGCCAAGGGTGAACGACTGAAGATCACCGCCGATAATAAGCTCATCATCGACGGGAACTTCCTGCCCAACTGGTATGCCGCTAAGGAGGCCTTGGAAACGTTCTTGCTGAAGAATGCCCTTCGGCAGTCGGAAGGAAATCTGACCAAGGCAGGGAAGATCCTGGGTATTACCAAGGTGCACGTGCACGATAAGAAGAAACAGTACGGACTGTAACCGCGCGCCCGCTTAAAATCGTTCGGTTCCCTGCCGCATTCCCCCATAGTTGCCCCATCGCGTTGGGCTGCAAGGCGGGCTTCTGCCCCCTCGCCTCCCGTCGAGCAACGCAATGATTGTGAAGGTTTGACTCCCGTACGACTTTGCCACTATTACTCTAACTCGATGTAAACGAACATGTTTACTCTTGTGCCTTTTTATGATACAATGGCATTGTTAGCAAATGCTAAAACAAAATGAAAATGTCAGGATATACAAACAAAACAAAAGGAGGTGCAACGATGAAGAAGTTGGTTGTTTTCTTGATTCCAGTCTATCTGCTGCTGTCATCCTGGGCCCCCGTCGCCTTGGCCGGCGATGGTCATACGGGCCATCGGATTGTGATGCCAGCCTTTGAGAAACTGATTTACCTCCTGATGGTGTTAGACACAATCGTTCACACCATCTGAGAAACGAGGACAGACGTTCAGCTGAGGGAGCCCCAGCGAGTTGGCCGATCACCGAGAGCGCATTCTTGGAGAACGCCAGCGTGAGCCGCATTCGGCATCTCGGCTCCCCCGGGCAAAGATCATCTTCTTGAGATGACTCCGGATGGTCAACCTCAATGGCCGGGCCGGAGGCAAAGGGTGAGGTGTGTCCAATGACAGAGCCTCACCCTGCAAGTCAGACTCTCTGTCATGGTCGTCATTGGCCAGGTCCCCGACAGATGATCGTGAAGCAATCATCATCGCTCACCGTCAATGGCGCACCGACGAACCTTCGATGTTCGCTTGGCGTGACGAGTGTGAGCTCGCGAGTCGCTTGCTCTCACCGTCCTCAACTCCATTCGGCTCATAGCCCTATAGATCCCCCGCCCAAAGTACGGCCCCACGAACGTTGAACATCGCTCCCGCACTCGCCCATCGTCATCGCACCCAGAGAATGCCCTTCCTCTCATAGGTAAAATTAAACCGCCGTCTAGGTAAAACCACGAGTGGTTCCCAAGGGCCGTTTTTGGTATACTAGCCAACGCTCACCGTACGGCCAGAGAACAGGGTCAGAAGATAGCCGTTGGGAGGCGACGAATGAAAATAACAATGAGGAGGCGAGCAGGTTGGTGGGTGAGAGGAACCAAGCCACTCTCTTCACGCCGAAGAGAAGCAGCGCCCTGGGCCAGGATCTGGTGGATTTTCCCGGCGCTCATACTCATGATGGGCGGAGGTCGCGCCGGCCTCGCCGACCCGTCCTCGGTCCTGGAATTTCCCGTCGGACACTTCTTCATCAACAGGCCTGCTGTAGGCGATCTGGATGGAGATGGAACACCGGAGGTTGTAGCCACGGCCAATGGAGCCGGGCGATCTGGACTTGAGGTCGCCATGACCGGAATTGTCACGGTGATCGGTGTCGATCGAGCCATCTCCGGTCATTGGCCAGTGGTGACCGAAAGTCAGGTTGGCCCTCTCCCGCCGACGGCGCCCGCTGTCGCTGATCTGGATGGCGATGCCCGCGCCGAAGTGATCTTCGGGCATGGGTCGATTCTCTACGTGTTTCACGGCGATGGACGACTCTGGTGGCAACAGCGGGCGGATGGTGTTTTCCAGACCAAACCCTCGGCCTGCGATCTCGACGGAGATGGCCGTCTGGAGGTTATCGCTCCCGCCGATGAGTTCCTGGGACGGGCCAAGATCTATCTCTGGCGATGGGATGGGACGCCCTATCCAGGATCTCCAATCGAGTTGGAGGAATTCTTCGCCTCATCGCCCACCATGTACCAACATGGCCATCGAACCCTGTTGGCCATCGGCGCGGGCGATGGATTCACGCGACCGGAGGGTTCACTCTACGTGTTCGCCGTCGAACGGGGGGGGTGGCACCTTCAGTGGCGGCGCGCCGTCGGCGCCCATCCCATCGCTCGGCCGGCGTTTGTCGACGTGAACCACGACGGGGCGATGGACATCATCGGCGGCACGTACACGCCCTCGGTCTACATCGTCAGCGCTCAGGATGGCGCTCCCCTGCCCGGATGGCCACAGTCGGTCGGCGGACCGGTATTCACCTCTCCCCTGGTCGTTTCTCAGGGAAAGCACACGCTGGTGGTCGCGCTCGCCCTGGATGGCGTACTCTCTGCCTGGGACCAACGCGGTCTTCTTCGTTGGACGGTCGCCGTTGAGCCAAACGCTATCGATAGGCTCACGCTCATGGACCTCGATGAAGATGATCGACCGGAGATCGTCTTCGGTACTCGAGGAGGCGTGACGGCGGTGACGCTGGATGGGTCCATTGTGAAGCGCTGGGAGTTGGGCGATTACTGGATGACGGGAACTCTCCCGGTCAGGTTGACCGAGCGTGCGCCGGTCAGTCTCATTTTCGGCGGCGTTAATAACATCACCGAGGAGGCCAAGCTCTTCGTGCTCAATCCCTGAGGGTGATCTCCTCCTTTCGCCCCCAGTGTCGGTGACCAGCGAGTCACTCCCGCTCGAACACCGCCGCGTAGACGTCCAATCGCCCTCGACCGAGAAGCCCTCGATAATCCGGATTGAGCGGGTCGATATCAACGGCGGCGTCCTCTACGGCCTTGACCGGATCTCGACTTCCCGCCGACATGACCAGGGCAATGGCTCCCGATACGAAGGCCGTCGAAAAGGATGTCCCATCTCCGGTCGCGTATCGGCCATTGGGATAGGCGCTGACAATATGAACCCCAGGAGCACTCACATTGATATGGAACCCGTAGTTGGAGAAGAGCGCCTTGTGATCCTCCAGATCGGTTGAAGCGACGGCGACGACCTGATTGTCGGAGGCCGGGTACTGAGCGACATCGGCATCGTCATTGCCCGCCGAAGCGACCAGGATGGCTCGGCTCCGGGCGTAATTGATGGCTCCTCGAATGGCCTGCGGTTGATCGACAGTACCAAAACTGAGATTGACGATGTCAGCTCCATGATCGGCGGCAAAGCGGATGGCTCGAGCGATGTCGACTGTGGTTCCTCTCCCATCGGGGCCAAAAGCTCTGACGGGCATGATGGTGACGCCGGGAGCGATGAGGGTGATCAACCCGGCGATCATCGTCCCATGCCCGAAGCCATCGCCCTCTCCCTCTTCCGAGGGATCGTCATCTTCGTCCACGAAATCATATCCCTCGCCGACATTGAGGAGTTCCGGATGTCCGGCATCGACGCCGGTATCGATGACGGCCACGACGATGCCGCTTCCATCGGCGATGTGTTGGGCCTCGGCAACCCGCATGAGGCTCAGTGCCGCTTGTTCCCTGAAGTCGCCGGCGGCTTCCTCCCCATCGACATGAATGATCGTCCGGGGATTCACCTCCGGGAGTTCGAAGAAGCGATTGGGCTCGGCCGATCGCACCTCGCGATCTCGCGTCAACTGCCGGACGACCTCGGGCACCGTCCGCTCATCGGGAATGCCCATCAGCCAGAAGCGCTCGTCGATGGGCTCGATGATCTCCAGACCGTGTCGCCGAGCAACCCGGACGGGATCTCCCATGGGAGCCAGTTGGACGATGACCATCCCTGGCTCGTAGTCCTCCGCGCCCTGAGCCAAGGCGTGGCTATTGAAGTTCGTCAAACGCCCTCCCCAAGGGAAGGGGGTGAGGCCGGCGACGAGCGCCAGGATGGTCAGGCGCAGCCAGAGCGTATTCGTTCGTCTCATGAGTGCATTCATCGGTCTACTCCTCCTCGGGCAAATGACGGGTGGGGACTCCTCCTTTCGCGCCAAGGGGTCGCGACTTCACCCGGATGCATTTCTGTGTCCACACATTGGCATTCATGCTGGAGCCCCCGTCAAAATGAACGGCGCCCAATAATAGGGATGGGGATATCGCCGCTTGATTTCGAGCTGGGCGCGTCGGAGCGCCGCTCGTTTGCTGAATCCCTGGCGCAATCCTCGATAGAAACAGGTCATCAACTCCGCCGTCGATCGATCATTGACAACCCATAAACTCATCACCAGTGAAGCGGCTCCCGCCGAGAGGAATCCGCGCATGAAGCCGAGTAATTCATCGCCGGGCGCCACCTCATTCAATCCCGACTCACACGCGCTGAGGGTCACCAGTCCGGCCGTCAACCGAAGATGGGCGATGTCATAGACGCTCACCGGACCATCGGCGAAGGTCAACGCGGAAAACATCGGATGATCGCGGCGGAATGTGGCATGGGAGGCAATGTGCACCATCTGGGCCTCGCCAAGAAGCGTTTTCAAACGCGCGAACGCGGCCGCCTGGCCAACGAACGCCCGAGCCTGTGGCCATATCGACTGAACGGCGGCCACTTCCTCGCGAATGAATGGCGTCGATTCATCGGGCACGCCGACGATCACCGCCGGACCATCGGCCGTCAGTCCCCCAGCACTCTCCACGCACAGAGTGTAGATCCGAGCGCTGGGCGCATAAGAGAGCTCGTGTCTCTCGATGAGATACTGTCGACCATCATACAGGGCGTGAAAGGGCACGCCATGCAGCAGGCCATGAGGGACGAGGATGATCTTCTTTCCCTCGATGAGATGGGCGAGAGGCTCGATCAAGGCCCCGTAGAGCTCTCCGAGACACCAATCGGTGAATCTGCTGATATTCTCCCAATGAGCAACGACGAATCTTCGACCGAGAGCGAACTTGTCGATGCAGAAGGCGAGCTGCTGAAGGAGAGACGAGATGCTCGTCGCCGAACCGAGATCATGGAGAACGTGCACACGCTCCTCGTCCAGGAGGAGCACCTTCACGCGATCACCGATGAGGACGTATTCGATTAACACCTCATCTTCGGCTAAACATCGGCGCACGTCACTCACAGCGAGTCCGGAGATGGGGGCTAGCGAGAGCGAGCGAGTCGTGTGAACGTGAAGATGACGGACGACTCTGGCCAGTTCCCGCTCTTGCCGGCGAGCCGTGGCCCGCAACTCTTTCAGGAGCGCATGCGATCGTCCTCCCGCTCGGGTCTCGCAGTCATGGATACGGCTATAGGTCCAGTTCAACGCTTCCCGGAGCCTCATCCACTCTCGCCGCTCAGGCTCATTGGCCCGTCGAACATCGTGCTCGACTATCGCCAATTGATCGACGAGCGCGCGGGACTTGGCCGACTCCAGGTAGCGGAATGCCTCTTCCGCTTTCTCCTCTGTGCCCTCTCGGAGGCACAACTCGACCAGATCTTCATAGACGGCCAGCTTGTCCTTCAAAAACAGGCGCTTGAACTCGTCAACGCGAATATGATGATGCAACTCCTCCAGGTAGGCGATGGCCCGAAGATAGCTCTGGTAAGCGCGGCGGGGCCGTCCCATTCGCTCTAGCGCCTTGCCCAGCAAGGCCCAACATTGGTATTGGAGCCAGGGGACGTCTACGCTCTTCAGCCTCCGCAGTGCCGCGCGACAGAGGCGCTGGGCAGCCAATGGATCATCGGACAACAGCTTCGCTCGCGCCAGTTGCACCGTGGCCCAGGCCGCTTTCGCCGTCAACCCCCGGCGGGCAAAGAGGCGCCGGGCTTCCCGACACAACTGTTCGACCCCATGCCAATCCCGGCGCTGCATGAACACCTCACTCAAATGAACATTGGTCAGGGCCACCAGGACGGCGTTTCCTTCGGCGAGAAAACACCGGCGAGCGTGCTCCAGTTCACGTTGAGCCATCGTCCAGTGACCAACATGGGCATGCGCGATGCCCAGATACATCCTCGCCCTGGCCATCTCCTGAGTCATGTGGAGAGCCTGGAAGGTCTCGGCGGCCAGCCGCGCCGATTCGATGGCGTCTTCGCAAGCATTCAATTGCAAGTACACCTCGGTCATATCCAGCTCACACCAGGCTTCCTGAGCGCGATCGCCCAACTGGCGAGCGCGAGCGATGACTTTGGCGAACAGTTCGAGACTCTCCTGAAACCGA
Source organism: Acidobacteriota bacterium (assembly GCA_003696865.1). Lineage (GTDB taxonomy): Bacteria > Acidobacteriota > Blastocatellia > HR10 > J050 > J050. The sequence goes on from RFHM01000059.1 coordinate 8,936, forward strand.
CCACATTGAGCGTAGAGCCAGGCGATGGTGTAATCCGTTTCATTGACCAGCAGAGGCATGTCCAGCTTCTGGTATATTCGCCGAGCCTCCTGGTAGAGACGAAGTGCGCGCCGGAAATCGTTCAGGTGGGTATATTGAATGGCGGCATTGAAGCTGACCGAGGCGAGGCCGAACTCGAAATGGTGAGCGCGATAGATTTCGCGGGCGCGGTCGTAGTAGTCCAATGCTTCACGATAGCGATCCAAGCGATGATAGAGGCTGCCCAGGTTCTCCCACGTCTGCCCGAGCAGGACCGGCTCACCATGTCGCTGGAATACGGCGGCGGCCCGCCCGGCTTCATCCAGAGCTCGCCGATAGTCGCCCAGATACATGAGGACGCCGAGCTTGGCTCGAGTAATGCGCGCCGCCTGAACGTCCTCGTTGAGATGGCGATAGATCGCCTCGGCGCGCTCATAGGCCTGGAGAGCATCACGATACTGTCCGGAGAAGTGCAAAGCCAGTGCCGTGGCGTGCTGGGCCAGAGCCTCTGCTCTGGGGTCATCGACCAGAATCGCCGCCGCCCGCGTGGTCTCGGCCAGTTTCACCGCCCGGCGAATATCGACGCGAATGAGGTAGGCCACTTTCTCCTTGAGCAAGCGAATGACATTCAACGTGATGAGTTGGCGACAGGAGGTCAACAAAGCACTCCAGTCATGTCCCAGGCAGCGTCGGGTCAACTCTTCGACCAACCGCTCTTCATTCCACTCCCACGGCGCCGTCCAACTG
>RFHM01000392.1 GCA_003696865.1 Acidobacteriota bacterium
CGGCGCGTGCGCGTCAAGGTCAAGGGACGAAATGTCGCCGTGCGGACCCGAGCCGGATATTACGCTCGATGAGGGTGACCCGGGCCGGTCGACCAAGGGATGAACGGCAGCAGCGTTGGCGCGTCTCTCCGCCGTTTCTCTCATCATAGCGATGGCTCTCCACCCTGGCGCTGCGTGTCGCCACCATCGGTTTGACACTGACGGGGACTCCGTGCGGCTATCGGCGGGCAGCACGAGCCGTCGCTCTGACGGGGATATCGCCCTCTCCCATGATGGAGAACTTACGTTCTGGGGCGCCTGCTTCGGAGACTCTCGAGACCTCCCTTCAGGAACGCCAACTCGCGCCTGGTCAAGTCTCAAAAGCGGTTGCTTGACTTTTGGTGGGGTGATCCATTATCGTGTAATTCTCTGCTGAGGAAGCAGCCAATTCATCGAACGAATCGTAGCGCGCCGGAGTGGAGTTGAGCGTCCACCGCTCACGTGAGGAGTTTTGCGGAGGGAAAGTCCAGCCGGCCGAAAAGCGCTTATGGCCACGAATCGAATTAAAATTCTGGTCGTCGATGACGAACAGGCCATGCGGGAAGTCCTGGAAATGCGTCTCCAGGAGTGGGGATTCGACGTGCGGTTGGCGGCCGACGCGGCCGAAGCTCAGCGTCTGGTGGAGAGCTATGATCCTGATATCGTCATTTCCGACGTCGTCATGCCCGAAGTTTCGGGTCTGGAACTGCTCAACAGCCTGAAGACGGGGAATCCCACCCGCCCGGTCATTCTCATCACGGCGCACGCCAACGTCGATATGGCCGTGGAGGCGATGAAGCGCGGAGCACAAGACTTCGTGACCAAGCCGCTCGACTACCCGAAGCTGAAAGCCATCCTGGAGACCACTGAGAAGGAGATCATGTTGCGAAGAAAGTCCCGGAAACTGGCCACGCGCCTGGAGCGAGGAGCCGGCTTCGGGCCGTTCATCGGCGTCAGCAAGCCCATGCGTGAGGTTTACGGACTCATCGAGCATCTGGCGACCAGCGATGCCCCGGCCATCATCACCGGCGAGAGCGGGACGGGGAAGGAACTCGCCGCGCGAACCATCCACGAGTTGAGCGCTCGCGCTCACGGCCCGTTCGTCGCCATCAACTCGGCGGCGATACCGGAAAACCTCATCGAAGATGAACTCTTCGGACACGAGAAGGGAGCGTTCACGGGAGCCACGTCTTCGCGCCCCGGTTGTTTTGAATGCGCGGACAAAGGAACGCTCCTGCTGGACGAAATCGTCGAGATGCCCATCGCTCTGCAACCGAAACTCCTCCGCGTCCTGGAAGACGGTCGCGTGCGCCGATTAGGAGGTAAACGTGAAGTCACATTCGATGTGCGCGTACTGGCGGCCACCAATCAGGATCCTCGCCAGGCTGTGCGCCAAGGACGGTTACGAGAGGACTTGTATTATCGGTTGAATGTATTCACCCTGGCATTGCCTCCCCTGCGCGAACGGCGAGAAGATATTCCACTCCTGGCACACCATTTCATCAGCCTGTTCAATCGGAAACATGCGGCTTCCGTCGAAGGCCTGCGCGAAGAGACCCTTCAGATGTTGAAAGCCTATCCTTGGCCGGGCAATGTGAGAGAACTGAAGAACGTCATCGAGCGAGCCGTCATCCTGGCCAGGCGAGCGTGGATTGAACCCTCGCACCTCCCCCCCTACATCCAGACATCGCCCGCCGACGAGCAAGAAACCCTCATCCTCCCCATTGGCATCACGGCAGCGGAAGCCGAGAAAGCGCTCATTCTGAAAACGCTCGAACAGGTCGATCATAACAAGGCCGAAGCCGCCCGCCGATTGGGACTGGATGTGAAAACGATCCGCAACAAATTGAAGCGCTACGGCATCGATTCATAAGGATGAAGATCGCGACCAAGATCACTGCGGGATACGGCACCCTCATCGCCCTCATGGTCGGTCTGTTGATCTATCTGGTGTCCGTGATCCACCAGATGGTCTCCATCAACCAAAGTCTCTCGCACATCAACTTCCGCGCCGCCATGACGGCGCTTCAACTGATGCGCGATCTAGATCAGTTGGAAAACGACACCAGGAAGTTCCTCGTCACCCGAGATCCAGGATATGCGAACAAGGTGGCCGAGATGCACCGCTTGATCATCGAGGATCTTCGCATCTTGAGAGCCACGGGTCACGCCGCTCGGGAACGGACCGAGATCGAGACATTCGATCGCCTGTGGCAACGATATCTCCAGGTTGCCGCCCGACCGGAGCAACCAGTGCGAGCCGGCGATGGAGGAGCAACCGCCACGCCCATCTCCTACCTGGAGTCACTTCGGCTTCAGGCTGACATTCTCATCCGCGTCACTCAACAGGAAATCGCCTCTCAAGTTCAAAGCGTGGCGGTGACCGGTAAGCGAGCGGAGTTCATTTCCTGGGTGGCCGGGGCCATCGCTCTGGGATTGAGCGTGCTCGTCTCACTGCTGATCACGCGATCCATCCTCAAGCCGCTCGATCAACTCACCGAAGGAACTCGAGCGTTAGCCCAAGGGAATTTCTCTTATCATCTGGACATCCCTGGCGACGACAAGCTCGCCCAACTGGCCCGAGATTTCAACACCATGACCGAGCGGCTCGGCGAACTCGATCAGATGAAAAAAGATTTCATCTCCCACGTCTCACATGAACTGAAAGCGCCGCTGGCTTCGATGCAGGAGATCACCCAACTCCTCCTGGACGAGATCCCCGGACCGTTGACCGAAAAACAAAAACACTTTCTCCAGCTCAACCTTCAGAGCGGCCGACGCCTCTCGGCCATGATCGGGAATCTCCTGGACCTCTCCCGAATGGAAGCTGGCGTGATGGATTATCAGCGCCAGGCTCAAGATATCATTGCTCTCGTTCGGACGGCACTGGCCGAGGCTCAAGTCCTCATGGATGAGAAACATCTCCGCCTGGAAACGGAACTTCCCCCCCACCCGTTGATTGTCGAATGCGACGGCGACCGGATCATTCAAGTGATCAGAAATCTATTGGACAATGCCTTGAAATTCTCGCCTCCGGGCGGCACTATTGGCGTGAAGGTGTCGGCGCTGACCAGTTCCACTCGCCTGCCCACATACTGGCGAGAACGATTCCCAGAACTCCCTCCCGCGGGGGGATACGTGCTCATCGCCATCTCGGATTCCGGGCCGGGCGTCCCGGATGCGCACAAGGAGAAGATCTTCCAGAAGTTTCACCAAGTGAAACAGGGTCGAAAGCTCCCCGGTCAAGGAGTAGGGTTGGGCCTGGCCATCTGTCGAACAATCGTAGAAGCCCATCAAGGAGCCATCTGGGTGGAGGATAATGAGGGAGGAGGGAGCATCTTTTATGTGCTTCTCCCAACGCGATCCGTCCATCGTGAGGTTCCATCGCCCGCTCCATCCCTGATCTGAAATCAACATGAACGTGAAAGCCTATCCTCTGTTCGTCATCCTGCTGGCGTCGTTGTTGACCACGAACGTGGCCTGCCACAAGAAAAAGCGCGTCACCGCGCCGAATTATTTTCAACGAGCGGAGGCATATTTTCGAGCGGGGGATTACGCTCGGGCCGCTCAAGCCTATGAGGCTTATCTGAGCCACAACCCCTCTCCGTCAACTCATGACCGGGCGCTCTTCCGGCTCGCTCTCACCTATCTGTTTCCCCAAAGCACTGTCCACGACGCCCAACGCGCCATGGAGATCCTTCAACGTCTGGTGACGCGCTTCCCCGAGAGTCCCTACGCGCCAGAAGCCCATCTTCTCCTCGGGCTACAAGCCGATGTGAATAACCTCAGGGCCTACGTAAACGAACGGATATCCGAGATTCAGCGTCTTCAGAACGAGGTGCGCACCTTGCGCTCGGAACGAGACGCCAAGCAGAGCGAAGCGCAACGCCTCCGAGAGGAGATTCATCGGTTGCATCAGGAAATCGAAACGCTTCGCTCAGAACTCAGAGATAAAGAGAATCAACTCCGAGAGCTGAAGAATGAGCTGGAACAACTCAAGCGCATCGATATAGAGAGGCGACCCCCGCGGCCTCCCAATTCGCCATGAACCCGACGGCTCATGCCGCTACCTGACAGGATACCGATGTCGGACGGGCGCGAAGAAGATGCCGCAATTTCTTGCGAGCCTTATGTAATTGCGACTTGGAGGTTCCGGCGCTGCAGCCGAGTATCTCGGCAATCTTCTCATGCTCGTACCCTTCCACATCGTGAAGGATGAGAACCGCCCGATACCCCGGAGGAAGCTGGGCGATGGCTTGCTCCAACGTGATGCGATCGATGAGAGAGACGGCCAGGGAGCGCGGCGCCCCGGGATCGCTCAAATTCTTCAGATCGCCATCCTCGGTCACTTCCTCCTGCCGCACGTACCGCTTGCGCAGATGCATGAGCACCTGATTCACCGTCAGACGATGAAGCCACGTGGTGAAGGCCGATGCCCCGCGGAAGGTGCCGAGCTTCCGAAAGACTTGAATGAACACCTCCTGGGTCAAGTCTTCAGCGTCTGCCGTATTCCCGAGCATCCTCAGGCAAAGCGTATACACTCGCCGCCGATGGCGCTCATAGAGCTGTTCGAAAGCCTCAATGTCGCCAGCCGCCGACCGTGTGACCAGTTCTGGATCGGTGAGCCGTGTTGTCCGTCCCTTTTCCGCCATCGTCGACCTCCTCAACGTTGAGTTGACCAGGATGCCGCCTCGCTGAAGGACATCATGAGGAGCCATCCCACCGTCATTTCTGCAATTCCCATACCACTCGACTGATTCTGCCCATCCCTCTCAAAAATTGAGACTTACGCTACGACCCGCGAATAACCCTGAGACGCGAAGGATGAAAATCGGGGAAAATTTCCCTGATTCTTCGAACCGCGATATTGAGCCGCTCCACTCTCGAAGAG